>CAYYBK010000011.1:0-19915 GCA_964470015.1 uncultured Syntrophales bacterium | reverse complement strand
CGCTCGGCCGAGCTGCTGTTGCGTGAAAGCGGCGAGGTAATACAAATCCGCCGTCCAGAAACAGTTGATGATTATTTAGCCACACTGGATTTGGAGGGACTGGCCTCTTTTCAGGTCTGAATGATTAATGTTTAATCAATAACCCGATTTCTTGCCGGTTATCTTTTCCATACTAACTCTGATAACCGTTACTTTTTCCAATCTTTCCGGTTTGTAGTTAAAATCCTCTTTCTCGCCGTATTTTCTCATCAGGCAATCCAGCGCCTGTTTTTTTTCATTGGCCTGTTCCAGAAACAAAGCACGGCCGTATCCGATTACACTGCGGTAGCGGGTGCTCCAGGAGCATGCCGTGGTGCCTTTTACTACTTCCACGTCCGCTTCGATTTCAAAACACACCCGATTATTTTTCCGGAGGATGTCAATTTTTCTGCCTTCCCGGGCCGTGTGAAAATAGAGATAATTATTGCGGACAGCAAAATTTACCGGAACAATATACGGCTGGTCGTCGTCAAGCATAGCCAGCCTGCATACAGCTGCTTTTTCCATAATTGCCGCTATTTCATGATAATCGGTGATTTCTTTATCGGCCCGGCGCATACTCTTTTGTGCTCCAAAATTGTTAACAAGAAATCTTGCTATATTCCCATTAGTTATGATAAAAATCTTCCATAACAATAGAATTCAGGTATTCCCCCGCCAAGGAGTTTACATGAAGAAGATGAAAAAGTCGACGATTTCCGATTTTATTCTGGGTATCGTTCTGATGCTGTTTGCACTTCTCGCTTTTTTCCTTTCCTGGGGGCCACTGGAGACGCTGGAGCACGGTATTTACGATTTAAATGCCCAACTGCGTGTAAAGCCATCCACCGCTCCCGTCGCCGTAATCGCCATTGATGAGCAAAGCATTGCCAATCTCGGACGCTGGCCCTGGCCGCGCGCCAGCATCGCTTCTATGGTCGATCTTTTGCAGTCTTATAATGTGAAAGTAATCGGTCTGGATATAATTTACTCGGAAAAGGACGTCAATCAGGGGCTCCTCGAAGTACGCAATCTGATCACGGGTATCGAAAGTGATCCGGATTATGTGAAGAAAGGTTTGGATGTTGTTCTGGCTGCGCTGAAGGAAGCGGAGAGCAGGCTTGATAACGACACTATTCTGGCCAAAGCGATCACCGCCGGCAAAAATGTCGTCCTGCCGTTGTTCTTCGTTCCTGGAAGCCCCACCGGGCGGGTAGCGGTCGGCCTCCCGGAATATCTGCAAAATAACGCTCTGCCGCCGCCGGGTGCGGACAACAGCATCACGGCACGGGCAATCGTTCCCCCCATCGCCGACTTTGCTGCGGGCTCAATGGGCCTGGGTCATATAAACATCATTGCCGACCGCGACGGGACGGTGCGCAGCGAGCCGCTGTTCATTAATTTTGAAGAAAAGCTCTTTCCTTCTTTTGCCCTGCAGCTGACCTTGAAATATCTGAATATTGATTTGAAAACACTCCAGCTGGGCAAGGAGATAAAGTTCGGCCGTAAAACGATTCCGGTGGATGATAATAACAGAATGCTGATCAGCTTTGCCGTCGGCATTCCTTATTATTCTTTCTTTGATGTCACCAATAAGAAAATAGCCCCCGAGGTTTTTAAGGATAAAATCGTCATTATTGCCCAAAGCGCAGCCGGATTGGGAACCATGCAGGTTACGCCTACAGCAGTCAATGTTCCACCGGGGACAATAATTGCCAATGTAATCGAAAATATAATCAATGACGATCATCTCGTGCGGCCTGAGTGGGCGATCACGCTGGAATTAATCATGATTATTATTTTCGGCCTTTATATTGCGCTCGTGATTCCGCAATTGAAAGCGGGCATCAGCGCGATTGTATCGCTGGTTCTTCTTTTGGCCTGGATGAGCACGGCCACTTATCTTTTCGCCGCTTATGGCTACTGGATCAAGGCGCTTTATCCGGCCCTGATTCTGATTGTCGGTTATGTCGTCATCGTATCCAAAAGATATCTGCTTACAGAGAAAACGAAAGATCGCATCGAAGCCGATAGCGTTGAAACCAATAAAATGCTGGGTTTGTCTTTCCAGGGACAGGGTTTATTGGATATGGCTTTCGACAAATTCCGCAAATGCCCTGTCGAAGACGAATCCGTCAAAGAACTGCTTTATAATCTGGGGCTTGATTTTGAAAGAAAACGTATGTTCAACAAGGCCGTAGCTGTTTATGAACATATTTCCCAAGCCGGTAATTTCAAGGACATTAATGAGCGGGTGAAAAAGCTGAACGTCGCCGGCGAAACCATGATTTTCGGATTGTCGGGGGCGAAAAAAGAAGCAACCGTCATTATGGACAATACGGAAATCAAGCCGACGCTGGGCCGTTACGAAATAGTCAAAGAATTGGGCCGCGGTGCCATGGGTACGGTATTTCTGGGTAAAGATCCGCGGATTAACCGGGAAGTGGCGATTAAGACACTGAGATATGAAGAAATCGATGCGGAACAGCTTGCCGAGGTGAAAAAGAGGTTTTTCCGCGAAGCGGAAGCCGCCGGGAAGTTGTCGCATCCGAATATTGTAACGATTTATGACGTCGGCGAAGATTATGACATTGCTTATATGGCAATGGAGCTACTCGACGGCTCCGATCTGGCCAAGTATTGCCGGAAAGAAAATCTCCTGCCGTTAAAAGAAGTGCTCCGTGTTGTATCCTGCGTCGCCTCGGCACTCGATTATGCCCATACCAACGGCATCGTCCATCGCGATATCAAGCCGGCAAATATTATGGTTTTAAGCAGCGGCGATGTTAAGGTGGCGGATTTTGGCATAGCCCGTGTTATGGCGACGTCCAAAACGCAAACCGGCGTTGTTCTTGGTACCCCCAGCTACATGTCGCCGGAGCAGATAGCCGGTAAAAAGGTGGACGGCCGGTCTGATTTATTTTCCCTTGGCGTCGTCCTCTATGAGCTGCTAACCGGAGAAAAACCCTTTAACGGTGACAGCATTGCCACCCTCATGTACAGTATAACATCGCATCCACCGCCGCCTATTAAGGATCTTTCTCCCGATATTCCCGATAAATTGGTGCCGATCGTGGAAAAGCTTCTGGCCAAAGATGTTGAAGTTCGTTACCAAACCGGCAAATTATTAGCCGATGATTTGCTGGCCTGTTTAAACAAGGAGGCTTGAAGTGTATTTAACCGCCGGCGGAAAAACAGACCAGGGATTGGTTCGCGCCAATAATGAGGATAATTTTTATCTGGATGAAAAGCTGGGCATCCTTGTCGTTGCCGACGGCATGGGGGGGCACGCTTCCGGCGAGACGGCCAGCAAGCTTGCAGTCAATGTCATCCGCGATTATTTTCAAGGACCGCAGAAAATGATCGGTGACTATGACCGTTCCTATTCGGAAACCACAAACAAGCTGCACTGCGCCGTTCGTCTGGCGAATATGGCCGTTTACGAGGCCGCGCAAAGCTCTCCACAATTACAAGGTATGGGCACAACGGTTGCAGCGGTTCTCCTGAAAGATAATAAATTAAGCATCGCGCATATTGGTGACAGCCGCGTCTATCTAATTCGTGCCGGCAATATAGATCAGCTTACGGATGATCATTCCATCGCCAGCGAGCAGCTGAAGCGTGATATGATTACGAAAGAAGAAGCGGCTAAATCGGAGATTAAAAATATTCTGACCAAAGCATTGGGTATCAGTGCGGATATGGAAGCGGATTTGGACGAGCTTACCGTTTTTGACAATGATATTTTGCTCTTGTGCACGGACGGACTTAGTAATATGGTAAGCGACGAAACCGCACTGGAAATAATTTCCCTTGCGGAAAACTCTGCCGCCGCCTGTGATTCTTTAATTAAATTGGCTAATGAAAACGGCGGCAAAGATAACATCACCGTGATTGTCGGTTATATTAAAAAGAAAAAATGGTATTCGGCATTATTTAAATTTGTGCAATTTTTCCGGAGGTGACATCATGGCCAAGGTCTTATTGAAATACAAAGGAGCAGCCGTCAAAGAAATCTTACTGGATAAAGAAATGACGACTATCGGCCGCAAGCCGGACAATGATATAATCATAGATAATCAGGCCGTTTCCGGACACCATGCCTCGATTAAACGGGAAGGTGACGTTCTGACGATCGAAGATTTAAGCAGCTTGAACGGGACTTACTTAAACAGCCAGAAAGTTTCCACGGCCGAACTTTTTAACAATGATGTAATTCTCATCGGCGTGCACACCCTCGATGTCATTTCCGAAAAGAACCGGGAAGCGGATAAGAAGCCTTTTGCCATCAGGGGACGCTCCATGGATGAAACGATGGTGATAGCGCCCGATGATAAAAAGAAAATCATTGATGCCGCAGATAAAACAATTCCCGAGCAACTGGGCGGCTTTGTGGTTGTCGAAGGATCTACGGATCAGCGGGAATATGAACTCAAGGAACGGGTTTCCGCCATCGGCAAGGAAGACGGGTCCGCCATTAAGTTGAAAGGTTTTTTCGCGCCGAAGCTGGCCGCGCTGGTCAACCGCCGTAAAGAAGGTTATTTTATTACGCCTTCCGGCGGCAAAGAATTGAAAGTGAACGGCAAAGTCGTCGACCGCCGCTACGATCTCAAGGACGGCGATATTGTTGAGGTCGGCAACATTAAATTGCAGTTTTATATCAAAGAATGACGACGCCGTAAAAAGTCCTCAGTATTTGCCGGATGGGCAGATGCATCATTTATCCGGTGATATTGTGCCGGATGCGCTGACTATTTCTTCAATGCCGTGAACCGGATTTACGTCTGCGTGATTTGTGTGCCTTGCCTCCGAAAATCTCGCTCCCCTTTAGCGGATTTTACAGCGTTGTGGAAAACGATCTGATTTGGAGACATTTACGGATACGACGGATACGGTTGGAGAATTTGTGAATACAAAAAATAACCAGGCAATAGGTGTGTTCGATTCGGGCATCGGCGGCCTGACGGTTGTGCGGGCTCTGATGGAGCGGCTGCCTTTTGAAAATCTAATCTATTTCGGAGATACCGCGCGCGTGCCTTACGGTATCAAGTCGGTGGAAACAATTAATCGTTATGCTTCGCAGATAACGGAATTCCTGCTGAAAAAAGAAGTGAAGCTTCTGGTCGTTGCCTGCAATACGATGGCTGCCGTAGCCTACCAGGCTATTAAAGATTTATCTCCGGTGCCGGTGCTGGAAGTTATCGAAGCCAGTGCCCGCAATGCGATCAGCGAGACCAGAACAAAGTCAATCGGTGTTATCGGAACCCCGGCAACGGTAAACAGTAATGCTTATGCCCGGGCGATTCATCTATTGGATAAAGAAGTAAAAATTTTTTCTCAGGCCTGTCCTTTATTTGTTTCCCTGGTGGAAGAAGGCTGGTTCGATCATCCTGCGACCAGGCTGATTGCCCAGGAATATTTAAAACCCGTGTTGGCCGAACAGATCGATACGCTGGTTTTGGGATGTACGCATTATCCTCTTTTGAAATCATTGCTGCAGGATATTGTCGGACCGGAAATAAAACTTATTGATTCGGCGGAGGCAGTCGCCGAGACAACCGCCGGATTGCTCAATCGTCTTGCATTGGGCAATCAAAATCACCAGCCGCCCCAATATCTTTATTGTGTCAGCGATGTACCCTATCGTTTCCAAACAATCGGAGAACGCTTTCTGGGAAGAACATTGGGCCGTGTGGAATTGGTAAGGCTTTAAAACGAATCTTAAAGAAATGACCTGCGCAAAGCATCGAGGATGTTTTTTATGAAAATAATACTTGCCGGTTATAATGTAGACAGCGGTTTTCTCGATGAACTCAAGGAAAAGGGCGTCCGGTCCGAGGAAATCACGCCGGAAACCATCTCCGCCGCCTATGCCCGGATCAGCCGCAGTCCCAAGCCGGTTGACGAATTACGCCAAATGGCCCGTCGCGAGGTGGATAAGGCGCGCAAATCAAACCGCAGCATTGTATTTGAAATGGGACACAGCTCGGTGGCGGAACATGCCGTCCTGAACATTGATGTAATCGGTGTATCACGGCTGCTCGTCGAAGAAATTGAAAAATTTAGGCTGTGTTCTTATACGGAAAAATCACAGCGCTATGTTCTTTTTGATGATGATTTTGTCGTTCCGGAAGAAATAAGACAGACCGGACAGGCCGATCTCTTCCTGGAGACGATCAGCCTGCAGAATGATTATTATCAGGAACTATATAAAAAACTGCGGCCTTATGTGTTTGCTCAGAATAAGTCTCTGGCTGTGAATCCGGCCAACAAATCCCTGCTGGAAGGATGGGCGAAGGAAGATGCCCGTTACACGATTGCTCTGGCGACCGAAACCCAGTTGGGTATGACCATCAACACCCGTAATCTGGAGCTGATGCTGCGGCGTCTGGCGGCGATTCCCCTGGACGAGGCGCAGGAATACGCCAACCGGTTATATGCCGCCACCAGCGGTATTGCTCCTTCCCTCATTCGCTATACGGAGGCCACCGACTATGACCGCTTTACCCGGCCTAATTTACGCAAGCAGGCCGCTGCCTTGTCCTGCAAATACAGCCGGAATATCGCCGTGAAAAGATCATCCGCCGCGCAGCTTGCTTTTTGCACACCTGATGCTGATACTCGGGCTGCTGCTGCATTGCTTTTCTCCGCTTCGTCAGCGGATTACGAACAATGCCTGATGCAGGCAGCCTTGCTAAACATCCGGGAAAAGAAAGCGCTGTTTCGAACCGTTTTTGAGCACATGAAGGTTCATGATGCCGCGTTGCGGGAATTGGAGAATGTTGATCTGCAATTTGTATTGACGATGAGCGCCAGTTGTTTTGCGCAGTTAAAGAGACACCGCATGGCGACGATTATCGCCCAGGACTATGACCCGCAGCTGGGCGTTACCGTTCCTCCTGCTGTGCGGGCCATCGGACAGCAAAGACGGTTTATGGAAATCATGCGCCAATCGCAATACGCTTATGAACGGATCAGGAAAAAAGCACCGTCTGCCGCGTCTTATGTTTTGACCAACGCGCATCGGAAAAGAGTGCTGCTGAAGTTGAATGCGCGCGAACTTTATCATCTGGCACGCCTGCGCGCCGACGGCCACGCGCAATGGGATATCAGGAAGCTGACGGAAGAAATGCTGAAAAAAGCAAAAAAAGTTATGCCGCTTACCCTTCTTATGGCCTGCGGGAAAGACGGTTTTCCCGGCAGGCGGAGAAGAATCTTTCCCCGGCTGCAAAACGATTGAACAAATGTGACGGCATGACTGATAAAAAGCAGCTGTATCATCTTCTTCTGGCTACTACTCTTAGTTCGTTTTTAACCCCGTTCCTGGGATCGGCCGTAAACGTTGCCCTGCCCGTTATGGCCGGAGATTTAGCGATGACCGCCCTTACTTTAAAATGGGTGGCGTCTTCTTTTATCCTGGCGGCGGCGATTACTCTCGTTCCTCTGGGCCGGCTGGCCGATATTTACGGCCGGAAAAAAATTTTTTTATACGGCGCCTTAATTTTTACCCTTGCGTCGTTTCTTTGCATCTGGTCACCAAATCAGTTTTTTCTCATTTTTGTCCGTGCCGTCCAGGGCATCGGCGGTGCGATGATTTTCAGCACCGGCACGGCGATGCTGATTTCCGCGTATCCGCTAAGCGAAAGAGGCAAAATATTAGGCATTAATATCGCCGCTGTTTATATCGGGTTGACCATTGGTCCGTTTCTGGGAGGGCTGCTTACAGAGCAGCTGGGCTGGAGGTTTATTTTTGTTTTCGCGGCGGCGCTGGGGGGTATGGTGATCGTTCTGATCCGGTTGATGGTTTCGGAGGAAGGGGCAGCGTCCCATGGTGAGAGCTTTGATGTTGCCGGGTCATTGCTTTATGCCGTAGCGCTTTTTGCCATTATGTACGGATTTTCCCGGCTGCCGTCTTTGCAGGCCGGGGGATTGATCGGCTTTGGTGCAATTTGTCTCGTTATCTTTGTCCGGCAGCAATTAAAAACCGCTTTTCCCCTGTTGAATATAAATCTTTTTCTGAAAAACAGAGTTTTTGCGTTTTCCAATCTGGCGGCGCTTATCAATTACAGCGCAACATTTGCCGTTACCTTTCTGTTGAGCCTTTATCTGCAGCAGATCAAAATGCTGACGCCGATAGAGGCGGGATCGATTCTGATTGCCGCCCCTTTACTGCAGGCAATCCTTTCGCCGCTGGCCGGCAGACTCTCCGATCGCTTTGAACCCCGAATCATATCTTCGCTGGGAATGGCTTTGAGTGTAATTGGCCTTATTCCTTTAATTTTCCTCCACAGTACAACGGGTATCATGTGCATTGTCTTTTCCCTGGTTGTTCTGGGTGCCGGGTTCGCATTTTTTTCTTCGCCGAATGTAAACGCCACCATGAGTGCCGTTGAAAATAAATTTTATGGAGTCGCATCGGCGACGCTGTCAACGATGCGGTTGACCGGGCAGATGTTCAGCATGGGCATTACGATGCTGGTCTTCGCTGTTATCTTGGGCAATCGGCCGATTGCCGAGGCCGGCAATCCTCTTCTTTTAAAAAGCATTAAAATAATTTTTATTGTTCTGGCCGTGGTGTGCTGTGGAGGCGTTTTTGCTTCGCTGGCGCGGGGGAAAGTTCATAATGAAAATTAATCTCATCAGTTTCCTGGTTGGGCTGGCGGCGGGTATTTTCGGCGGTCTGGCCGGACTCGGCGGCGGAATAGTAATGATTCCGCTGATGATCCATGTTTTAAAACTGAATCAGCACCAGGCCCACGGCACCAGTCTGCTCGCGCTCGTCTTTACGGGCATCAGCGGGGCGATCACATACGGTTTGAATGGCGCCGTCGATCTCGCGGCGGCATTGCTGCTCGCCGGCACGGCCGTGTTTACGGCGCGGGCCGGAGCTCATTACTGTAATGTTTTACCAGCGTGGAAATTGAGAAAATATTTCGGCTTTTTTTTGCTTGTTTGTGCCGCGCTGTTGTGGTCAAATCCGTATTGATTCGCACTGGTCGGCGACATTCCGGGCTACGCAAAAGCGATAATACTGCTGGCAACGGGACTGGCAACCGGCTTTCTTTCCGGCATGATGGGTATCGGCGGCGGAGCCATCATGGTTTTAGTAATGGTTCTTCTGACCGGTTCCACGCAGCACATTGCCCAGGGCACGTCGCTGCTGGTTATGGTACCGACCGGTGCCGCCGGAGCGCTGACTCATTATAAGCTGGGCAATGTTGTCCAGCGTCTTCTGGTCGGCCTGATCCCGGGCATTCTCCTGGGCACTTACCTGGGAGGCAGTTTTGCTTATTTACTGCCGGAAAACGTTCTGCGGATCATTTTTACTGCAGTTGTAATCTGGATGGGTTGGCGCTACGCGCGAACCGCTGCCCCTAAAGATCAGCCCGACCAGTGCCGGTGAAGCTGCCGGGAAGTAATCAGGAATAAAAAAGGGGTTTGCGGATGGTTAACCCCTTTTTCCTATGCTGTTCCGCGCGTTTAATGACGTATTTTATCCCGGACGGATCTTGGTAACCCGACGGCATTCAATCCTTAAAAATGGCGCCGGTGGAAGCGGACGTAACGAGTCGGGCATAACGGGCCAGATATCCGCTTGTGATTGCCGGGTGAAACGGCTTTAAAGCTTTTCTGCGCTTTTCCAGTTCCTTGTCGCTTACTTTTAAAGTCAGAGATTTTGCCGGAATATCGATAGCAATTTTATCGCTTTCCCTAACCAGCGCGATCGGCCCGCCTTCCGCAGCTTCCGGAGAAATATGACCGATTGCCGCCCCCTGTGTGCCGCCGCTGAAACGGCCGTCGGTCAGTAAAGCCACTGTTTTATCCAATCCCATGCCGACAATAGCGGAAGTCGGCGAAAGCATTTCCCGCATACCCGGCCCGCCCTTGGGCCCTTCGTAACGGATGACGACAATATCTCCGTCTTTTATCTTGCCGCCCAGAATGGCTCTGATGGCTGCATCTTCCGTATCGAAAACACGGGCATTACCCTCATTCACCTGCATGGCGGGCGCAACGGCTGATTGTTTCACTACCGCGCCATCCGGCGCCAGATTGCCGCGCAAAACGGCAATGCCGCCCTGTGCCGAATAAGGGTTATTCAGCGGGCGGATTACATTATCATCCAGAACGCGGGCGGTCTTCAAATTGACGGCAACGGTTTTGCCAGTGACGGTGAGAGCTTTCTTGTCAATGGCGCCGACGGCACTGATTGTTTTCATGACGGCCTGGATGCCTCCGGCGGCGTCAAGATCCTCGATATGATGCGTCCCGGCCGGACTCAATTTGCAGATGTTGGGCGTTCTTTCGCTGATTTTGTTAAAAATGTTCAAATCAAGTTTGATGCCTGCTTCATGGGCGATGGCGGGAATATGCAAAACGGTATTAGTGGAACACCCCAGAGCCATATCCACCGCGATAGCGTTTTTGAACGCTGCCAGCGTGGCAATATCACGGGGTCTGATATTCTGCGCGACCAGCTCCATGATTTTCATGCCGGCAGCTTTGGCAAGTCTTTGCCGTGCAGCCAGCACAGCCGGTATTGTGCCGTTGCCCGGCAAGCCCAATCCCAGCGCTTCCGTGACGCAGTTCATGGAATTGGCCGTGTACATGCCGGAGCAGGAACCGCACCCCGGGCAGGCACAGTCTTCCAGCTGTTTGAGTTTATCCGGTGTCATTCTTCCGGATTTGACCGCGCCTACGCCTTCGAATACGGAAATAAGGTCCACCGCTTTGCCGTTCATTTTTCCCGCGAGCATAGGACCGCCGCTGATGAAAATGGCGGGGATGTTCAACCGCAGAGCGGCCATCAGCATGCCCGGAATAATTTTGTCGCAATTGGGAATAAGAACAAGTGCGTCGAAGGGGTGCGCCATAGCCATGATTTCAATCGAATCCGCGATGAGTTCACGGCTGGCCAAAGAATATTTCATGCCGGCGTGATTCATGGCGATACCGTCGCAGACACCGATTACCGGAAATTCCACCGGCGTTCCACCGGCGATACGAACGCCGGTTTTTACGGCCTGTGTAATCAAATCCAGGTGGATGTGTCCGGGAATTATTTCATTGGCGGAATTTACAACGCCGATTATCGGCCGCGCAATTTCTTCGTCCGTATAACCCATGGCTTTGAAAAGTGAACGGTGCGGAGCCCTCTCCAGCCCTTTCTTCATCAGATTACTGCGCATATACTTTCTCCCTCTTGCAATTTAAAATGCTACTTTTTTCTCTTTTCCGGACGCAGGGAGCGTACGGCTGCTCCCGCCTGCCACATTTCGGATTCGCGCATTTCTTTGAGCTCCGCATCCAGCTTGGCTTTATAGTCGGCGGCACTGTTGGCTTTGAGGACTACCGCCGTTTCCTTGCCGGTGGCTACGGAATTATACAGTTCGGCGAAGACCGGTTCTACGGCTTTGCGGAATTTATGCCGCCAGTCAAGCGCACCTCTTTGCGCCGTAGCGGAGCAATTGGCGTACATCCAATCCATACCGTTTTCACCGACCAAGCGGATGAGACTTTGTGTGAGTTCCTCGACGGTTTCGTTGAAGGCTTCACTGGGAGTATGCCCGTGCTTACGCAGCTCATTGTATTGTGCTTCCATCATGCCGGCCAGCGCACCCATGAGTACGCCGCGTTCGCCGGTCAAATCGCTGTAAACTTCCATTTGGAAAGTAGTCGGAAAGAGGAAGCCGGACCCGATGGCGATTCCCAGGGCGAGCGTTCTCTCCATGGCGCGGCCGGTTGCATCCTGATGCACGGCAATACTGCTGTTGATACCGCTGCCGTCTAGGAAGTTCCGCCGCACGCTGGTGCCGGAACCTTTGGGGGCAACCATGATTACATCGACGAAGTCAGGCGGGATGACACCGGTCTGATCCTTATAAACGATGGAGAAGCCGTGCGAGAAGTAAAGGGCATCACCTTTTTTGAGGTTGGCTTTTACTTTCGGCCAGAGCATCATCTGCGCGGCATCGGAAACCAGATATTGAATAATTGTTGCTTTTTTTACCGCCTCTTCGATGGGGAAAAGCGTTTTTCCGGGGATCCAGCCATCGGCTATCGCTTTATCCCAGTAAAATTTATCTTCCTGGGCCTGACCGATGATGACGCTGATACCGTTGTCTTTCATATTGAAGGCCTGAGCCGGTCCCTGAACACCATAACCGATCACCGCAATAACTTCTTTTTTCAGAATGTCCTGGGCTTTTTTTATCGGGAACTCCTCTGCCGTAATAACATCCTCTAACGTGCCGCCAAAATTGATTTTTGCCATAAAACCCCCTTGAATTTTTATATAATTAATCAGTGTTTACATATCAGTATTAATTTTCCAATCCCAGAGCGACAATTCCTGTTCTGGTGATATCGGCGATTCCCAACGGTTCCAGCCGGGCAAGCGCAAAGTCGATTTGCGACGTGTCGCCGGTTATTTCCAAAATTATATATGAGTCAGCGGACACTATTACTTTCCATTTATATGTGTCAATTGCTTTTTTTATCTGATCTCTGGAACCCGCCGCTACATTGAGACGAACAAGGATCAGTTCGCGGTGAATCGATTCTACATTGGTCAAATCGTCCACGGCAATAACATCGACAAATTTCCTCAACTGATTTTCGATTTTCGTAATCGTTGCCTGATTGCCGACCGTTGTCATAACGATTTTAGATATCTCATAGCTGGTCGTGGTATTCACGCATAGGCTTTCGATATTGTATCCCTTGCCGCCCAACGTTCCCGCGATTCTGGCCAGCACATCCGGCTTGTTGTGAACGAGGATCGAAATTATATGCTCTTTCTTTTCCATTATTGTTTACATCCTTTCTCTGTATAAATTTTAATTGATCATTTCTCTGGTACCCAATGTCATTTCAGTTATGGACATACCCGGTCCAACCATCGGATAAACACATTCTTCACGTGCGACCTGAAAATCCATCAAAACCGGCCGGTCAATGGAAAGACCCTGACGCAATATCGGTTCCACTTCCTCCGGTTTTGTTGCGCGCAGACCGACGATGCCGAAAGCATCGGCCAATTTTACAAAATCCGGTGCATACGTCATATCGGTGTGCGAATAGCGCTTTTCATAGAACAATTCCTGCCACTGGCGAACCATACCCAGATAGCCGTTGTTCAGAAGGACGATTTTTACATTGATTTTATATTGGGCGGCCGTGGCCAGTTCCTGGATATTCATCTGGATGCTGCCGTCGCCGGCAATGTCCACGACGTACTTTTCGGGGAAGGCGCATTTTACGCCTATAGCCGCCGGCAGTCCGTAGCCCATCGTACCGAGTCCGCCGGAGGTAATGAACGTACTGGGCTGATCAAAAGGAAAGAATTGCGCAGTCCACATCTGGTTTTGTCCGACTTCCGTGGTAACGATGATATTATCCTTTGCGATCTCATGAAGCTTCTGAATAACGTATTGCGGTTTGATGGATTTGCCGTTCTGGCAGTAGGTCAGCGGCACTTTTTCTTTCCATGCGGCAATTTGATGCAGCCATTCCCCGCGCTCGTCCGCCTGCTGCGCATAATTATGTTCCGCTAAAAATTTAAGCAGATCCTGCAGGGTAGTTTTTGTTTCCCCGACGATCGGCAAATCCACAACCACGTTTTTGTTGATGGAGGAGGGATCGATGTCGATCTGCACTATTTGCGCATTGGGAGCAAATGTTTCAATTGTGCCGGTGACGCGGTCGTCGAAGCGCACGCCGACGGCAATCAATAAATCGCACTGGCTCACTGCCATGTTGGCGTAATAAGTCCCATGCATTCCCAGCATTCCCAGCCAGAGCGGATCTGTACCCGGAAATGATCCCAATCCCATCAGCGTCCCGGTTACGGGGATTTGATATTTTCTGGCCAGTTGAGTGAGCTCAGCGGACGCTTTGCCGAGAATAACGCCGCCGCCGGTCATGATTAACGGTTTTTTGGCATGTCCCAGCATTTCATAAGCCTGAGCCATTTTTTTGGGAGCCGGTTTATGGAACACATCGTGGTTTCTGATTTTAATTGCGGCGGGATCGTAATTTGTTTCGGCAGCCATGACGTTTTTGGGCAAATCGACTAAAACAGGGCCGGGCCTGCCGCTGCGGGCAATATGGAAAGCTTCTTTGATTGTCGGAGCCAATTCCTCGATATTGCGGACAAGAAAATTATGTTTGGTGCAGGGACGTGTGATGCCGGTAATGTCGCATTCCTGGAAAGCATCATTGCCGATCAATCCCGTCGGAACCTGGCCGGTAAAAACGACAAGAGGTATGGAATCCATGTTGGCCGTGGCGATGCCGGTAACCGTATTGGTGGCACCGGGTCCGGATGTAACCAGACAAACGCCCACCTTTCCGGTGGCGCGGGCATATCCGTCGGCCGCATGCACCGCGCCCTGTTCATGGCGAACCAAAATATGGTTTAATTTGCTTTTATAGAGACGGTCATAAATATCCAGGACGGTGCCGCCCGGATATCCAAAGATTATTTCCACCTTTTCTTCTTCCAACACTTTCAATAAAATTTGTGAACCTTTCAACTTCATTTAACTACCTCCAGAATTAATCTTAATTTACATTGCGTTTTTTAAAATAACCCAATGGGTTCATTGCTTGTCCTGCAAAGTAAAGCCACGAAGACTTTGTACATCTTTGCTTCTCCAACAGCGGATTCTTGCTGAATAAAAAAAGCCGCTTGATTCCTTTCGCGAATAAGCGGCTTTGCTTCTAAAACAAGAAAGCCGCGGGCTTTCGGGGCCCGCGGCTTGTATCCTTTTATTTCTTAAAGATACAGAGCGGCAGACCCCCTGGGTACTACTACGAGGATTCTTACTACATTGATGACCGGGTTTATGCCGCCGTTTAAATCTTTAAGATACATATATAACCTTTTTTCAAAGATGTTTCTCTTTTAACGGGGAAAGAAATATTTGTCAAGAGACTTTTTTTCTGCCCCGGCATACTTGGCTGACGGAGTTTATTGCACTAGCGGAACAAATCATCCTTTTCTTCCGTTAAATCAGCGGTATTTTCATCCGGCAGGGCATTTTCCAGAAAACATTCGTAGATAGTTCCCTTGCCCCCTTCTTTTACCGGTACGCCGGTTTTCGCATCAACCTTCACAAAAACGATCCCCTCCGGTATCGGAAACGTTTCGACCGGTGTATTCTGCAAATACTTTTCCATGAAATAAAGCCAGGGCGGTGCCGCCGCCCGTCCGCCCACTTCTTTCTTGCCCAGAGAAATCTCCTGATCAAAACCAACCCAGGCACCGGTGATGACCGAAGGAGTAAAACCAATGAACCAAGCATCGCGGACATCATTTGTTGTGCCGGTTTTTCCCGCGACCGGGCGCCCGATACTTTTTACCCGCCGGCCGGTGCCGCTTTCCACGACATCCTGCATGATGTAAGAGGTCATGAAGGCGATACGGGGATCAATAACCTGTTCCGACTGTATTCTGGCCTCTTCGAAGACATTGCCGGTGCGGTCGACGATTTTTTTGATGAAATAAGGCGTAACTCTTTTTCCCCCATTGGCCAGTACCCCGTAGGCGCGCACCAATTCCTGGAGCGTTACGCCGGAAGTCCCCAAAGCCAGAGACAAGGTTCTGCTGATGGGAGAAGTTATCCCCATATTGACGGCGTAAGAGGCCGCGTAATCAATGCCGATTTCCTGCAAAATTTTGATGGTTACAATGTTACGGGATTGCACCAGTGCCGTTCTCATCGTTATCGGACCGACAAATTTTTCGTCGAAGTTTCTCGGTTTCCAGAGGCCGCCTTCCTGGGATATATCTTCAAAAACAATGGGCGAATCGACAAAACGCGTGGAAGGAGTCAAACCCTTGTCGAAAGCGGCTGTATAAATCAACGGTTTGAAGGCTGATCCCGGCTGCCTTTTGGACTGTGTTGCGCGGTTGAATTCGCTTTTATTGTAATCACGGCCGCCGATCATGGCGCGTATTGCTCCCGTTTTAACATCCATAGTGTACAACGCGCCCTGAACACGCCCGTGCTCATATTTTTCCCTTTCCTCCAATTCCATTAACCCCTTTTCCATCGCATCGCGCGCTTCTTTCTGCGCAGACAAATCCAGCGTTGTATATATGGAGAGGCCTTCTTTATAGAGGACGTCGGCGCCGTATTTTTCCTGCACATAACGGCGGACATGTTCCACAAAATATGCGGCAACCTTGTCTTTTGGTTTTACGGGCCGCAGTTTCAGTGGCGCGACAATGGCCTTTTCCATTTCTCCCGGAGCAATATAACCGTCCTCCATCATTCTGGTCAGAACATAGGCCTGTCTTTGTTTGGCTTTTTCTAAATGGAGAAATGGCGAGTATGTGCTGGGTGCCTTGGGCAGGCCGGCCAGCAAAGCCGCTTCGTGCAGCTTGAGATTCCGGGCGCTCTTGCCGAAGTAGCCCAGTGATGCGGATTCAATTCCATAGGTTCCGTGTCCCAAATAAATCTGGTTCAAATACAGATTGAGGATCTCCTCTTTCGTCAGGTATTTATCGATTTTATAGGCAAGAATGGCTTCCTTGATTTTGCGCGTATATTTTTTTTCCGGGGAAAGATACATCATCTTGGCGACTTGTTGTGTTATTGTGCTGGCACCCTGAACGATATATCCTGCTTCGAAATTCTTGAGCAACGCCCGGGAAATGCTCTGGATGTCGAACCCTTTATGCTGATAGAACCGCGAATCTTCGGCGGCAATAAAGGCATGGGCGACTATTTTGGGCACTTCGCTGATCCGAATAACTTTTCTGTCTTCCAGAAAAAATTCATCAATCAGTTCGTTATTGTCGTCATAAACCCTGGAGGCAATGCTGGGGCGATAATCCTTCAGTGTGGCGATTTCCGGCAAATCCATCGCCAGAATGTAATAACCGGCGACGCCGGCCGCGGCAACCAGCAGAATCAGCACAAAGAATGCACCGGCGAACAGCGCAAGCCGGGAAGTTTTTTTATTACTTCTTTTTGTTGTTTTTTTCCGGCGCAACATCTTAAGTCTCCGCTGGTTCTTCCGTTTCGCCTTCGCTTGCCGCCGCCGCTTTTTTCTTTTCCACTAATTTGGTGACAATGATGCTGACTTCGTATAAAAAATACAGCGGTACGGCCATCAATGTCTGGCTTAAGGCATCCGGTGAAGGCGTCAAAATGGCGGCGACGACGAAGATGACCAGAACGGCGTAGCGTCTTTGTTTTGCCAGCATTTTGGAGTTTACTACGCCCAGTTTGGCCAGGAAGAACATAAAAACCGGTAATTCAAACGATAAACCGAAACCGAGCAAAAATGTTACAAAGAGCGAAAGATAGTCCGCAAAGGAAAGCAAAGCCTGCAAGTACTTGCTGTTAAAGCTGACAAAAAATTCAAAGGCCGGAGGCAAGGCGATAAAATAGCCGAAAAGGATGCCGCCGACAAAAAGCAATGTCGAGGAGATAACGAAAGGGACGACATATTTTTTTTCCCGGGGCAATAAACCCGGCGAGATAAATTTCCATATCTGATAAAGGACGAACGGGCTGGTGATGATCAACGAAGAGAAAATAGCCAGCTTCATGTAAACAAAAAACGCTTCAGTCAAACCGGTGTATATCAGATAACTATTTTGGGGAAGGGCGTCGGTCAACGGTTTCGTGACGATATCAAAAAGCCTGTCTTTAAAAAAATAACAGACAAAAAAACCGATGCCCACAGCTATGAAGATGCGGACCAGCCTTTTGCGTAACTCCGCCAAATGGTCGATAAGCGACATTTTTTCGTCTTCAGTGTTTTCCATAATGACCTGTTTTAATTGGCTCTTATTTTAGAATAAAGGACAGATATTCTTGAATAATTATGAATTTTTGGATGTTTCATCCGATTTAGCCGGCTTAGCCTCTTCCTGCTCATTTTTTAACAAAAGCTTATCTTTCAAGCCGCGGTCTTGCGGTTGGTCGCTGTTTTGCATTGTCTGCTTAAGATCATCGGTGACTCCGTCGGCAGCTTTCTGAAAATCGCGAAAACCTTTCCCCAGGGTCTTGGCCAGCTCGGGCAGTCTTTTCGGGCCGACAATAATCAAGGCGATAACGACAATAATGATTAGCTCCTGTACCCCGATACCAAACATAAAAACGACTCCTGGAAAATTTGAATAATTACCATATATTTCGAAATCTGCTTTTGTCAATAGTTTTTGGAGCGCAAAATGCCGGGGCCTACCCGGCAGGGTTTGAATATTTATAAAATTTTAGCTGAAAAAAGCAGCGCCTTCCTGAACTTGAGACCGGTTCCCGCTGGGGGAAATATTTTGCTCTTTGCAGTGGTTTATGGTACACCAAATGCAATCATTTGGGGGAATGCTGAAAAGGGGGCCTATGTCCAGAAGAACAGGAATTGTGAAAGACAAACGTTATTTGCAACATTCGGCTGGTTTTGCCCATCCGGAGAGTCCCGAACGGTTGAAGGCAATTTATGAAATGATTGATAATCCCGCCATGTCCTGGAAATTTACGGAAATTCAACCCCGGGAAGCGGCCAAAGAAGAAATAGCAACAGTTCATGATGCTGCTTATATTGACTTGATCGCTTCCACCGCCGGCCAGGAGTGTTTTATGCTTGATCCGGACACGGCGACCAGTCCGGAGACATACGAAATAGCCAAGCTGGCCGTAGGCGGCGTGTGCAATGCTATTGACGGCGTTTTATCCGGCGAAGTGGATAATGCGTTTGCTTTTATCCGTCCACCCGGCCATCATGCGGAGCGCGATGCCGCTGCCGGTTTCTGTATTTTTAATAATGTCGCCATCGGTGCAATGCATGCCATCTTGAAGCACGGCATAGAAAGAGTGCTGATCGTCGATTGGGACTTGCATCACGGTAACGGCACCCAGCATATTTTTTATGATGATCCGCGGGTTTTGTATTTTTCCACACATCAATATCCCTACTATCCCGGAACCGGCGGGATAAACGAAATCGGTCAGGGCAAAGGAGAAGGTTATACCATCAACGTTCCCTTGCACGGCGGAGCCGGGGACGATGCCTTCGTCAAAATTTTCCGCCAGGTTTTGGGGCCGGTGGCCATGGAATTTAATCCCCAGCTGGTAATCTTATCAGCCGGGTTCGATATCTATTTTCAGGATCCGTTGGGTGGCATGCGTGTTACTCCGGAGGGATTTGCTGCATTAACCCGTATATTATTGAATATTGCCGATGCCTGCTGCAAGGGCCGTTTCGTTGCCGTTTTGGAAGGCGGTTATAATGTTCAGGGTTTGACCAAATCGGTAAAAATAGTTTTGGAAGAGATGCTGGACGAAACGCATTTTTCGGAGGAAAAGCTTTCCCGTCTGGAACAGTTGAGCAACAATGATGCCAATAATATCATAAAACAGGTTGCCACCAGAATTCAGCCCTACTGGCGAGTCTATGAAGGAGGAATCCGTTGAAGATCAGCAGCAGCGAAGTTGAATATGTAGCACACTTGGCGCGTCTGGAAATATCCGATCAGGAAAAAGAGGTTTTTACATCACAGCTCAATGATATTCTGCTTTATATCGACAAGCTCAATAATCTGGCTACGCAAGATGTAATTCCGCTGAGTCATGCCATCGCCGTGACTAACGCATTTCGCGACGATACGATTTCCGACTCCATCGGAACAGAAAAATCATTAACTAATGCCCCGGATGCCCGCGGTGAGTTTTTCCGTGTACCGAAAGTTATTGAATAATCTATAGACAAATACAGCCCCCGATCGTGAGATGAGGAATAGTATGGAGCTAAACAGGCTGACCATTCATGAACTGCATGATAAAATAAAAAGCGGTGAAGTTGCGGCGAGACAGATTACCGAGTCTGTTCTGGCAAGAATCAATGCCGTCGAGAGGCGGGTGCACGCCTATATCCGCCC
>CAYYBK010000010.1:0-20105 GCA_964470015.1 uncultured Syntrophales bacterium | reverse complement strand
TCCCTTCCGGGCTGGTTGTTTACTGGTTGTTTAACAATATTTTCAGTATTGGCCAGCAGTTTTATATTAACAAAAAGTTAGCAAAGTGATTTATGAGGTTGGCAAATGAGTACCAAAACATTGGACATAGAAGAAAAATCAATTGATGCAGCAATTGAAGCTGCTTGTCGCGCATTTAACGTACCACGGGAGAAACTAAACATTGAAATAATTTCCGAAGGAAACGGCGGTTTTTGGGGCGTGCTCTCCAAAAAAGCTAAAATCCGGGCATCACTGCTTTCTCTAGACGTATCCTTCGATCTCAATGACCATGACAGCGGCAATAAGACGGAGCCGCGAATCATTATTGAATCCAACCCAGAGCCAAAGCCGGAAAGGCAGGAGACCAAAATAAAACCGACGGTAGTAGACTCGTCACTTGCTCCCCGGGCGAAAGAACTTCTGGAAGGCATCTTAAGTAAAATGTCTTTTGAATGCCTTGTAACGGTTCAGGAAACGCCGGAAAAAATCATTCTCAACATCGAAGGCGACGGCAGCGGTTTGCTTATCGGTAAACGCGGTCAGAATCTTGATGCTATCCAGTATCTGCTGAACAAGGCCGTCAACAGGTCTGATAACGAGCGTAAAATGATTATGGTTGATTCGGAAGCTTATCGCAAAAGGCGGGAAGACTCGCTCCTCGTCTTGGCCGAAAAAATCCGGGAGAAAGTGAAAAAAACGAAAAAACCGGTATCGCTTTCCAACATGAACGCCCATGACCGGCGCATCATTCATCTGGCTTTACAGGAAGATGAGGCACTGGTTACAAAAAGCCGCGGCGAAGGAGAATACCGCAAAATCGTAATCCTCCCGGCAAAAAGAGGCAACACTCACAGTTCGAAAACAAAGGGTCACGAATAAGAAAAGCGCCTTGAAGCCTGATAAATGGAGTTCACGGTCTAAAACTCAATTAATCAGGCTATAATTTCCGGAAGTGCCGAAACATGCTCAAGCAGGATACCATAGCGGCAATAGCCACTCCTTCCGGCACCGGAGGGGTGGGTATAATACGCATCAGCGGCCCCGCCTCCGAAAAAATAGCACGCCTGATTTTTCATCCCAGCCGACCTGATTGTGAATGGGTAAGCCATCGTTTGTATCACGGCGACATTGTTTCCATAGACGGCCGCACAATTCTCGATGAAGTGCTGGTTTCGCTAATGCGCCGCCCGCATTCATTTACCGGTGAAGATGTTCTGGAAATAAACTGCCACGGCAGCCCCGTAATCATGCAGGCCATTTTGTCCCAGCTTATGCAAGCCGGCTGCAGGCTGGCCCGGCCTGGTGAATTTTCCCAGCGGGCTTTTCTCAACGGTCGTGTCGATTTGTCGCAGGCGGAAGCGCTGGCCGCACTCGTCGGCGCCCGATCGGAGAAAACCTGCGCCATCGGTCTCGCCCATTTAAAAGGAGCTCTCAAAGCTGAAATAGAAAACATGCGCAGCCTGCTGGTTGAAGTGCTGGCCGTTACGGAAACCTCGATTGACTTTGCCGAAGATATTTCCGGCCGGGAAGCGCTGGAAATAATGCCGCAACTGACAACGCTGACACAACGGCTGCAAGCATTGATCGCTTCTTATCAAACGGCAAGAATATATGCGGAAGGCATCAACGTCATCATTACGGGTAAGCCCAATGTGGGTAAATCCAGCCTGCTCAACACCATGACGGGCAAAAATAAAGCGATTGTTACGGATATTCCCGGTACAACCCGCGATCTGATTACCGGCACAATCGACATAAACGGCATCCCGGTCAATCTCGTGGACACCGCCGGAATCCGCAAACCGCAAAACAGCATCGAAAAGGCCGGGGTAGATCTGGCGTGGGAAAATCTGGCCAGCGCTGACCTGGTCATCGTCCTTCTGGACGGCAGCAAGCCTTTAACTGAAGAAGACAAGGAAATATGCAACGGAATAGCGGCAAAAAATTATCTTGTCGCCGTCAACAAAACAGACCTACCTTCATCCTGGGAACCGGCCGAAATCAATAAAATGCTGCCGGAAGGCAGGATTTTAAAAATATCAGCCAAATTCGGCCGAGGGATCGAGGATTTAAAAAATATGATTGTATCCTATGCCGTTACCGACCACATAGATAATGCCGGTGAGGTCATGATCACCAACATGCGCCATAAGGCAGCACTGGAAAAAGCGCTCGGCAACATTAAGAAGGCAAAAGAAAATACAATCTGTGGCATGTCGCCGGAATTTTCTGCCTTTGATCTGCGCGAGGCCATGGATAATCTTGATGAAATCACCGGCAGGAGAATCGATGACGCTGTTTTGGATAAAATTTTTTCCAGCTTTTGCATCGGCAAGTAATCATCTTATTTCCGGGAAAAGGCAACGGCAAGGAACATATTATGCCGACATACAATGAGCCGAAAGCCATCCGACGGTTCCTTAAAATAAACTGATAAAATTAGCGGCGGGAGTAGGGTTTGAATCTCTGTTAATTATGTGTTAGCATAAAACAGTTTTCAGCACTGCCCCACCAGGGTAAGTTTTATCAAGCATCATGAAGGGCATGCTGATAATTAAATGCAAGGCGCGCAATACTGCGCCCGGATATCTGCCCGGACCCGCCTTTGTAAGAGTTTTCAATCAGGAGGGAGCCTTCGGTATTTTTGCATTAATATTAGGTTTATTGAAATAATACAGCGAGGTTGCGTATAATAAAAAAAATTTATTTTTTTGTTGGCCTTGTGTTTGTTCTTTGCTGGGGAATGAACGAAGCAAGTAGCGCGGAAAAATGCGTCAATACAGAGGCGGAAGCCGCTATTGTCAACAACGACATACCGTCAGCCAAACTGGAGGCGATTGCCCGCGCCAAATGGGCGGCTATTGAGCAGGTCGTCGGAACGGAAATAAAAGCACAAAGCCTGGTGCAAAATTTCACGCTGGTTGAAGACGTAATCAAAACAAAAGCCGGCGGCATTGTGAAGAGTTTTAAAGTTGTCGAGCAGTCAACAGGAAAGGACAGCGTTAATGTCAAAATTAACGCGTGCGTAGAACCTTCCGGTGCCAAGGATGCCGTGTCTCAGCTGGCACTTAATAATTCCGTGGCAATTTTTATACCGGCGCGCAAGCCCGGCCGCACAGGTGAAGAGTTTGAAGAAACAAATATTCTTTCGGAGACGCTTATCGGAAAAATCACCGAACAAAATTACACGATGGTGGATGTGGCACCGACCGGTGCCATTGAAGCCGCGACGATAGAGAATGCAATAAAAAGCGGCAGCACCCTTGCCGTCCGCAGCATGATGTACAAATTTTTATCCAATCTGATCATCATCGGTAAAGTCGATTATACAATCTCGACAAAAAAGGGGGAAAGTATCGGCTACGGCCTGGCCATGCCTTTCAATAATGTAACCGTGCGACTGAATTATCGGATGATTGCCAGAAACAACAAAACGGGAAATGTGGAAATATTGACCGCCGGCACGGAGCAGGACAAGGGATTGGCCAACAACGTGGAAGACGCCGCCGCGGAAGCAATGAAAGAGCTGGCGCAGAATCTGGCACCGGTAATACTCGATAAAATAAGCCAGTACATCAAAGGCAATACGAAAAAAATCACTGTAAAAGTCAGCGGCGTAACTGATCTTAATCAGGTAATCGAGGTAAAGGCGCTTCTGCAGAACACCGTATGGGTTTCCGAAGTTGAGGAAAAACAGATGGGAGAATTCATCGTCAGCTATCCCGAAAACACGCTTTATCTGGCCAACAGCATCAAACAGAAAGGCGATTTTAAAATCGTAAACTTTTCTCCCTATTCCCTTGCTTTGGATTACCAGCATGGAACAAAATAGAATTATTATCAGGGCAGGACGGCCGTGCAAAGAAATAATATAAAAATAGTTTTTGCCTTGATCGCCTGCCTTGTCTGCGGAATTGCTCCGGGCGGTCTTGCTGCGGAGAAGGCGCGCATCAGCGTTCTACGGTTCACCAACAACACGCAGGCATACTGGTGGACTGCCTCCACTGCTGCAGATCTCCAGGATATGCTGATTAACGAGCTTAATTCCACAAAAGTCTTTAATGTGCTGAGCCGTCAAGAGCTCTACCTTTTGCTGGAACAGAAATTTACGGACGCCATCCCGGCAGACACAAAAGCAAAACAAAAGACGGGACGAATTAAAACGGCAAAATATTTTGTTGCTGCAACAATTGCCGCGTTTGAAGAAAACACCAACGGCGGCAGCAATCCGATAAATTTCCCCGGTTTTTCTTCACGGGAAGAGCAGAAAACGGCATACATCGCCGTTGATCTCAAAGTCATCGACGGCGAAACCGGCGCTGTCATCGATGCGCGCATCATTGAAGCAACCGACACCTCTTGCGCTAAACAAAACGGCACACCGGCTAATCCTTCCGTGCTTTACGGCAGTTTAAACAGACAGGAAAAAACTACGGTCGGCAGGGCGATCCGCAATTCCATCACTGAAATAACCAGCTATCTGGAGTGTGCATTAATAACAAGAGACGAAGATTGTCTGAAGAAATATGCAACCATGGAAACAAAAAGAAAAGAAAAAAATAAACCGGTGATTCAGCTTGAAAATTAATCTTCTTTTTTCAAAAAGCGTATTAATCAATTTCAGAACGGTAAGCCACGCCAATGAATATAAATGAAAAATATGTCAATATTTTTCTTCGCTTAATCCTTTACGTTTCCTTCCTTTTCCTATTTCCCGGTTGTGCAACGAAAATCATGGTCAGCATGCTGCAACCGGCGTTATATCACGAGGCATCTTTAACCAAAGCAGTGGCTGTCCTGCCTTTCAGCGGCCCGGAAGGCCGTCAGTTTGCAATGGAGGTGGAAGGGGTATTGGCAGGAATCGCCATTGAGGATAAGCGCTATTTCACACTTGTCGACCGCACGGCACTGGACAAAACTATTTCAGAAATGCAGCTGGCGCAAAGCGGTATGGTTGACCAGAAAACAGCGGCAAAGCTCGGTAAACTGGTTGGAGCGGAGGGTATTTACACAGGTGTAGTTTTACACAACGGCTGCGTTGACAGCCGTTACCAGGAAAAGCGCACAACATGCACGCAATATGAAGCAAAGCGCGACAGGGACGGAAACATTTACCAGGGGCCCTGCATAAACTGGCGGCAGTATCATGTTTCCTGCACGAAAAGGGTCGCGAGCTTTACCGTAGCACCAAAATTAGTAGAAGTAGCAACGGGCAAAATTCTTTATTCGCGTAATCTTTCCGCAACCGCGGAATCGACGGGATGCACTGATACCAAACCGCTGCAAGTTGCGGGTGTACTTATCGAAAAAGCAAAGGAGGCGGTAAAGAAAGATTTCCGCCTTGATATTGCTCCCCATTATGTGACTACGGCAATAAAACTCATGGATTCCGCCGACGGTATCGATTCGCCGGAGGCCAGAGGGAAATTGAAAAACGGTATTGCCTACGCGGATAAGGGAAGATTGGAAAGTGCCTGCGAGCTCTGGGGCGAGGCGCTAAATATTTCCCGGAACTCTCCTGCCCTGCTTTATAATCTTGGTGTCTGCGCCGAAAGCCGGGGTGATCTAGATAATGCCCTTAATTTTTACAAACAGGCCGACAGGATTCTGGGCAAACCAGATGACGACATCACTCTGGCCTTAAATCGTGTATCGACAGCCATCCGGAAGCAGGATAAATTAAAACAAGAATTGGGTGAAAAATAAAATCACCTCTCCGACAACCAGGCAGTACGGAAATCAGGCCCAAACTTAAAAACACCGGACGCCGCCGGGAACGGCTACGGGGCAACCGTTCCCAGCCCTTGAACGGGTCACTGCGCCCACATCCCGGGACAAATTATTTTTTCTTCTTGGCGTCCGCTTTCTTATCCGCCTTGACTTCGACTTTGGTCGCCGTCATCGTGTATTCGATCGTTACCTTGGAATCCACTTTCAAATCGCCGTTGATCTTGGTATCGGCATTGCGGGCAATTTCCCACTTATCATTGCCTTTCTTCACCACGATCACGTCGTCTTTGACCTCCAGCACCGGTCCGGTAACCTGATAAGTCTTTGGTCCTGCGGCAAAAGCCACTGCGGCAACAAACAGAAAAACACATACCATAATCAGAACTTTTTTCATAAACTAGCGCTCCTTTCTCAAATAAAATTCATCATTTTTTGACACCGGCATATAGCTGCATAATAATACGGAACCGCGGCAAAAGTCTATTCTAAATATATTGCACGAAGCGCAATCATCAGGAGCGTTGCCACCCACCCGTTAAATATAGGGGGACTAATTATATTATTCTTTTGTCTAAATACATTGTAATCGGGTTTATTACACTATTAACTATTGACTTTCAATTCCTGTCAGTGTTATCGCTGTTCCGTATTATTCGGGATCAAAATAATAAAGGCTACAAATTATTGCGGCAGAACGCGGTTCATCATCACGCTGTTAATAAACTATTTGTTCCGGCGGAAAGTTTGGATACGCACGCGCATGATTAGCGGCCTGTTCTATTATTCCGCGGCATATTCATTTTATCATCCATGCTCTGCAAGCACCCGGTTTTTTCATTACAGCTTGCAACAATTACGGCCGTCCCGGGAAAAAGTTCTCCGCGATCAACCGCAAGAAGCAAAACCGCTTCAGCGCATAAAGTGATTCAGCGGGATTTACAAAACTTGTGGTAAAAAATTATGGCCTCTCCCGATGGAACCGACGACACATTAATTAAAGCAACCGCTAAGCCAAATTTATTTTAATGTTACATCATTGTATTGTTCAGCTTCCTTATTCTCATGATCGCCTGGGGAGCACAATACAGTTTCGGTGTTTTTTTCAAGCCGATGTTAAATGACTTCGGCGTTTCCCGCGCTTTTATTTCCGGCGCCTATTCGATAAACCTGATCATTCAGGCAGTATCCTGCATTTTCACCGGAAAACTTTGCGACAAATACGGTCCGCGGGTAGTAGTAAATATCTGCGGGGCTTTCTTGGGCATCAGCTACTTATTAATGTCCGTTACACAAAACGCCTGGCAGATTTACATAATCTTCGGGGTTTTTGCCAGTATCGGTGTCGCCGGCACATGGGTTCCCCTGCTTTCCACGATAACAAGATGGTTTGTTTCCTTCAGAGGCCTGATGTGCGGCATAGCTGCGGCCGGAATCGGTATCGGAGTAATGGTCATGCCCGCCTTATCCAGTTATCTTATCACAAATCTCGGTTGGCGCATTTCCTATTTCATCATCGGCATAGCGGTACTGGTATTTATTATCAGCAGCGCCCAGTTTCTCAGACGTGATCCCGCGCAAGTCGGGCAACACGCAGTGGGGACAGCGGAGGAACGCGCGGACAACATGCCCAGTTTTAACTTCCGGGAAGCGTTGCGCACCAGACAATTCTGGCTGATTAATGGAGTTTACCTGATGATGGCCGCATGTATGCATTCCACTCTGGTGCACATCGTCCCTCATGCCACGGATTTGGGGATTGCGGAAGTAACAGCCGCCACGGTTATTTCCGTAATCGGCGGCATCAGCATCGTATCCAAAGTAATCGCCGGCATTGCATTGGACCGGCTGGGGAATAGGAGTATAGCCATCATCATTCCCGCCCTGATGTTGACATCGTTTATAATCATTCAATTTTCAAACTCTCTTTGGTCACTCTACGTTTTCGCCGTATTTTTTGCGTTCGCCTACGGTGGATTTGCCGCCATCCAGTCTCCTTACCTGGCCGAGCTTTTCGGGCTGAAATACCACGGAACGATCTTCGGCTTTAGCTTATTTATCATGGGGGCGGGAGCATTCGGGCCGTTTGCCGCCGGTAAAATATTCGACGCAACGGCAAGTTATACTGCGGCTTTCATGATGCTGGCCGCCATGAGCCTGCTTGCCATCGTTTTTGCCGGTTCAATCAAAAGAACTTCCGTCGCTGCCCGACCGAAAACAAACAACCATTCTTTCTAGGGGCCATCCGCAAGCCACATTCACCTTTCGCCAGACACCTTCTTCTTTGATAAAAAAGGATTGACCCCTTCCTTTCGGGAAATACTTGCCGGCAATAAAATTTCTTGCTAGTAAATAAACACACAACAAACGATTTACTGAGGAATGGAATATGCTCAATGAAAAAAATCTGGAAAAGTATGCCGAAGTACTCATCTGGGCACTGAAAACGGCAAAAAAAGTATCCATGAAGAAAAATGAAATCGTTCTTATCCAGTACGATCTGCCGGCATTAAAAATGGCGGAAATACTTTACGGGCGGTTTCTGGATATGGGAATGCGTCCGGTGCAGCGCATGTCTGCCACCTGCGGAATGGAACAAATATTTTACAAGAAGGCATCACCGGCCCAACTTACTTTCATTGCACCCGGCGACAAGGAACTGTACAGTAATATCAACGGCAGAATATACCTACATGCGCCGCAATCACTTACGCACCTCAAAGATATCGATCCGTCAAAAATCGGCAAAGCCGTCGTCGCAAGAAAATCACTCAAGGACATTCTCGATAAACGCGAAGAGCTGCGTCAATATAGTTGGACTCTTTGCATCGTCCCCACGGAGGAGCTGGCCCACCAGGCGAAAATGTCGCTCCGGCAATATACGAGGCAGGTCATTAAAGGCTGCTATCTGGACAAAAGCGATCCTGTCGCCGAATGGAAAAATATTCACCGGGAAATAACCGCCATCAAGAAACGGCTCAGTTCTTTGAAAGTGAAATATTTTCAAGTAGAAACAGCAGAAACGGATTTACGGATAACTCCGGGAGCAGGGCGCAAATGGGCCGGTGTTTCCGGCCACAACGTGCCCAGTTTCGAGATTTTTATTTCTCCGGACTGGCGCGGCACGGAAGGCATTTATTTTTCCAACCTGCCCTCCTTCCGCAGCGGCAACTATGTCCGGGATATACGCATCACTTTTGTTCGAGGGGAAGCCATTAAGGTCGAAGCCAAGGAAGGCGAAGAATTTTTAAAAACCCAGCTGGCCATGGACAGGGGAGCGCGCCGTGTTGGAGAATTTTCACTCACGGATAAACGCTTCTCCCGGATCGATCGTTTTATGGCAGAAACTCTTTTTGACGAAAATTTCGGCGGAAAGGACGGCAATTGCCATCTGGCGCTCGGCTCATCCTACAGCGACACCTACAAAGGAAATCCGGCACAACTTACTGCGGCGCTCAAGAAAAAACTGGGCTTCAACGACTCCGCCTTGCACTGGGACATGGTTAACACCGAACAAAAAACAGTAACCGCATGCTTAGCCAACGGGAAAAAAATCATCATCTATGAAGGGGGCATATTCAAACTCTGAGCAGCCGGCACAGGGCAGCCGCATATTAATTGCCGGAGGTATACGGCTGAGATGCAAACCGACAAATACTTATTCTCCTTCGAGCCCTTCAATAAAAGCCAGCACGTTTTTTCCCAGAACATGATGGTTATAACCGCCTTCCAGAATACCAAAGCACCCGCCCTGATTGCGGACTGCGGTTTCGCGCACCAGTTTTGCCATATAACGGTAATCTTCCGTTTTTAACAGGCCGCCCCAATCCTGTTCATGATTATCGAATCCGGCGGAAACGGCGATCATGTCGGCATCGGTTTTCGCCAGATTGGCTTCCACGCTTTTTAAATACTCCTCGCGTGTCAGTCCGGTAGGATTGAGAATCGTTACATAGCCCCTGCCCCCGAGGATGTTGACATTCCCATCTCCATAATGAAGGTCAAAATCGAGAACAAAAGCTTTTCTGATTTTTCGCTCCCTTTTCAGTTTTTCCAGAGCAATCGACATGTTGTTAAAATAACAAAATCCCCAAGCGCTTCCCGCTGAAGCATGATGCCCGGGAGGACGTATGACGGCGAAGCACGGTTCGATAAGGCCTGTTTGCGCGGCCATAATTGCGCCCCCTGCGGCCAGGGCGGCAATATCGTAAACACCTTCCCGTTCGACATCATTTAGGTGTTCGGCAGTATGCACAGCAAGAATATCTTCTCGACAAGCCGGCAGAGGCTGCAGAAATGCAACCTTGTCCCGTAAAGCCATCTCTATCGCTTCAATTCTTCCGGCGGCAGAGGCGGGATCAGTAGTGTAAACCTTCTTGTAATCTTCGGAATAAACAACTTTCATGCAGACCCTCCTTAGAAAGGCTGAAGGCTTAATTTATGTCCGCTTCACTTCGGTTTTCGGCCCTCAACCTGTAAATCCTATCGACCGCAAGGCAGCCAGCGTATTTTTTGCCACCGGTAATGCATTTAATTCTGCAGGAGCAAGCCAGCGCGCTTCCTCGGCATCATCCGCTCCCCGCGGTTCCCCCGATACATATTCCGCTGCAAAATCAACAATTACGAAATGAAACTTGATTTTTCCATCTTTGTCACGCTGGAAGAAATCAAAGACATAGATACAGGCGCCGACTTTTATCGTTATACCTGTTTCTTCCAGAATTTCCCGGGCGGCACACTCCTGCAGTGTCTCCCCCAGTTCCAGCGTTCCGCCGGGAATCGCCCATAAACCACGGCTCGGCTCCACACCACGCTTAACCAGCAATACTTTGCCTTGATGAATCGTAATCGCACCCACACCGACACGGGGCACCGACGGGTAGGCATTGGCTGTTTCCTCATTCATTTATGGGCTACCTTTGTCAAACGGAAAGAAAATCGGCTTTCCAGCCACGGTACGCGTTGACCGTCAAAGATCTTCTCTACAAATCTTACCAGCCTATTTCTTCCAATCAGCAGCACCGTCGAGGAGCGCGTACCATAACTTGGGCTTGCAATAAAAATCGACGATAAAAGTCTCTCCCATTCCAGGCCGATGCCGGTTGACGGAAGTTTATTATCCGGTGCGACCTTACGGTTAGCCAGTATTTTAAAAAGCGCTTCTTCCAGCGTATCGCCCTTATCATGCAGTGCCTCCGCCAGAGCTTTTTTGCCTCTCAGCACTTTCGGCCAGGGACTGTCCAGCAGGCGATTGCTCAGTCCATAGATTCCCGCCGTGAGCTTCTGTTTTTCGCCGCGGTTGGAATAGACAAAAATATCCTTGTTGTCGCCGCAGATTACATTGAATCCGTTGTATTTGTATGCTTGTCTGGAAATTTTCTCTAAATAATTCTCAGCATTTTCTCCGCCCTTAAGGAAATTACTGACCAGCTTGCCGCGCGAGGGCGCACCAGTTTTGATCGCCGCCGGATCGCGGTAATTGGTAATGGCGGCAAATTTTCCTTCCCTGGTAATGCCCATCCAGACGCCTCCTTCTTTTAAATCACGCCCGGCAAGCACTTGCGGGGCATCGGCCCAAAATTCAGCCGGGGAGGACGGCCGCTCATAGAACTCATCCCGGTTGGCGGCGACAATCAGCCGGTAGAAAGGATGCACTTTATAGGCAAAAAGAATCAGACACATGCGAAGCTCTTATTCTTAGCGGATCAATTTATGAATTATTTTGCGGCAGAATTTCCTTTAATCTGTCCATTATGCCGGTCATTGCCTTACCGGCCGGCTCATTAATCAGCACATCGGCAATATCATCCTGTTCCGTAGGCTCAAGATTGATAATTATTATTCCCGCTCCCGAATTTTTGGCATAAAGCGGAATATAGGCGGCCGGATAAACAACAAGGGAGGAGCCCACAACAATAAGCAGATCGCACTTCTGGGCTTCTTCTGCCGCTTTTATCAATGTATTTTGGGGAAGTTCTTCCCCGAAAAAAACTACATCCGGTTTCAATATCCCGCTGCATTTTTCACATACGGGAACTTGCTGCGGCAACGGATTTTTCTCCACAATGCCGGCGAGAGGATAACGCTCACCGCAGTCCAGGCAAGCAACGACCTGCATATTGCCGTGCAGTTCGTAAATTTTTCCCGGATTGCTGCCAGCCAGCTGATGCAGATTATCCACATTCTGCGTGACAACCGCGCTTACCTTATTCATCTTTTCCAATTCGACTATGGCCTGGTGGGCGGCATTGGGCAGAACATCCGCCGTCAATCCCGCTTCCCGCATCCACTGCCACAGTTTTTTCCGGGACTCTCCGGAGTTCATGAATTTATCAATAGTGAAATCGTCGGGATTATATCTGCTCCAGACACCACCCGGACCACGGAAATCGGAAATCCCTGATTCTGTACTGATACCGGCACCGGTGAAAACAATAATTTTTTTGGCCCGGGCAATCATTTCCGCAGCTTTATTGATTTTTCCCTGCATGTTTTTATGCACTCTCTTTTTTGTGCGAGTAAGATACACTATGTAATTTCAAAAGCAAAACAAAAAATAGCGCTAACCTAATTTATTGAATAATTATCGATTATTTGCTATTAGTTAAAGTTACTGGCAAGAACTATATCCCTAATCGCACCAATGCCCGTTTTACCGGGATGAAGATTATATTGATCTTCTATTGGGTATTGATCCAAACAATAATTCACAACCACGATTAAACCCGTATAATCAACGGGCTGTTCGATTAATAATTAAAAATTTTCATTTATGAAAGGAGACGAAAAATGGGATTATTTGATGCGATAAAGAAAGCCGTAGGAGGCGGAGGTGGCGCTAGTGATGCCGAAAACGAAAAGCAGCTTTTGGCCGCCATTCTGCAAATTATTGCCAATCAAAAAACCGGCGGTTTGCAGGGATTGCTAAAGTTATTCCAGGATGCCGGTTTTGCTGAGCAGGTTGCATCCTGGGTGGGGACAGGAGCTAACCAGCCGATTTCGGCCGGCCAAATTAAAGAAATATTCGGCGGCGGAAAACTAACCGATATTGCAAATAAAACGGGAATATCAGAGGAAGCGACGGCAGCCAAACTGGCGGATATGCTGCCGAATATAATTGATAAGCTGACGTTATACGGCCAAATACCGGAAGGAGACGTGCTGACGCAGAGAATAGGCATGCTGAAAGGTGATTCCGGCTGGTAATGGTAAACAAAAGGCCTGATATTTTTATGTCATTTCGATCCTGCCGCAAAATTTAAATTGACATGATCCGGAAAAGGACAATATTAAGCAGGCCTAAAAAGGCAGAGGACGCCAAAAATAATTTCTACCGCGTATTTTTCCAATGTCCTAGCTTCCATCATTTGTTATTTTATCTGGCGGCAGGGAAATAACCAGGGAACAGTTTCTTTGCCGCCTGTTCCATTTTCTTCTGCATCTCTGCACTGTCGCCGCATTTAATCACCCGATGAATATCGGCGGCAGCTTTTTCGCAGCGGTTCAGAATCTTCTCCTTTGAAGTATTCCGTATAATTATATCGGTATAGAGACCGGGATTTTCGGTAAACAATTTTTTGACGGTTGCAACCTTGCTCTGAAAAATAGGCGTAGAAAACACAGAGATTTCAGCAAGAGGAATTCCCGTTGCGGCAAGTCCAAGGGCGAATTCGATCGTATTGAGATGATTAAACGCCTGGACAATCGACATCATCTTGTCATGTTCCTCGGGCGTTCTTTTCAGAACATTCAGTCCTTTCCTAACAAAAAGATTCTGCAACCACAAAAGCCATTTTCTGCCTCTCGCCGGGCAGAGAACAACATTTTGCCCCCGGATATTTTTCAAGGAAGGACCGAACAGCGGATGACAACCCACAACATCAGCAGAAGAGCAGGAAAGCATGAGCTCCACCGGCTCCTTTTTCAGTGAGGTGAGATCCATCAAAAGCGATCCGACACCCATGCGCGGTCCAACTTCGCTGATAACGCCGGCCGTTGCCGCAATAGGTACGGAAACGACAATGACATTGCAAGTAGTTACAAGGTCTGCGGCAGTACGCTTCGTTTTACGGCCGCAGATATAAACTTTGAAACCTTCACGGTGCAAGAGACGGGCAAACCAGCGCCCCATGCCTCGCGTTCCACCAATGACGCCGACGGTTATATCTTTCATAGCTGCGCCGCCCCCTGTCGGAGCAAATGATCAGCCAGTACCAGACTGACCATGGCTTCACAAACCGGCACGATCCGCGGCAGCACGCATGTATCATGACGACCCCGGATCTCGATTTTCCGAACCTGGCCGCTGACATCGAGTGTCTGCTGCGTTTTGGCGATGGAAGGCACAGGCTTGCAGTATACACGGAGTATTATTTCCCGGCCGGTGGTAATGCCGGCCAGGATACCGCCGGCATGGTTGGTTTTAAATCCATTTTTATCCATCTGGTCATTGAACTGTGAACCACGCATCTTGGCCGCGGCACAACCGTCACCAACTTCGACCGCCTTTACCGAACCGATGCTCATCAAAGCTTTGGCCAGATCGGCATCTATTTTGTCAAAAACCGGTTCACCGAGTCCCGTCAAGCAACCGCTTACTATTACTTCAACAACGCCGCCCAAAGAATCGCCCTCCGCACGCGCGCTGGCCAGTTCTTCTTTCATCGCTGCTGCGGCGGTGGCATCGGGACAAAAAAGAACACTGCCGCGTACTTTCCGGCGCAGCGATACGCCTGCGGCTACTTTATCGCGTCTGATTTCTATGGCGCCGATGGCCCGCGTAAAGGCCAGAACTTCTATGCCGGACGTACCAATCAACTTTTCCGCAACGGCACCGGCAGCCACACGGGCTGCTGTCTCCCGGCCGGATGAACGTCCACCGCCGCGCCAGTCGCGGATGCCGTATTTTTGCAGATACGTAAAATCGCCGTGGCCGGGACGGAAGATATTTTTTAAATAAGCATAGTCGGAAGTCCGGATATGGGAATTCCTAATTAAAAGTGCAATCGGCGTCCCCGTTGTCTTTCCGCCGAATACCCCCGATAATATTTCCACCCGGTCGCTTTCCCGTCGTGGCGTTGATGCTTCCGGTGATACCGGCCTTCTTCTGTCCAGTGCCTGCTGAATATCGTTCTTCTTCAAATCTAGACCGGCAGGGCAGCCGTCAATAATAACACCAAGGGCCGCGCCGTGCGACTCCCCCCACGTGGTCACGCGGAACAAACCGCCAAATGTATTTCCCGCCATAATTACTCCTGAAAACAAAGTTGTTTCTTCGTTGCAGTTCCGGTTAGGGCTGCTATTACCGGGGGCCTCCAGCCACCGGCGATAAATTTTGCAAAATCACTTCCGTCACTTGTTCGATTTTCTTCCCGGCTGTATTTACCACCAGATTGGCAATGCCCGCATACAGGGGCCTGCGTTCCGCCAAAACAGAGGCTGTTTCCGCGGCAAGGTCATCGGATGTGAATTGCGGCCGCTTCGCGTCTTTGTGCATATCATCGCGAAGGCGGTCGATGATATCCTCTAGCGGGGCATCAAGCCAGACAATTTTCCCCATTTGCTGCAGCAATTTGACGTTACCTGCCCGGAGAACGGCACCGCCGCCGGTAGCCACAACGCATTGGCCTCTCCTCGTCAGAAGCTTAATTGCCGCTGTTTCCTTTCGGCGGAAATAATTCCAGCCGTAATTGGCAACGATCATTTTCACCGTAGCCCCGGACATTTCTTCCACAAGGGTATCGGAATCATAAAAAGGGATTTCCAAGCGTCCGGCCAGCAGTTTTCCTACCGTCGTTTTGCCCACCGCCCGGTAGCCGATAAGAATAATCTTCATATTTTCGCCAATTCCTTCCAAAAACCGGGGAACGATTTATTCACGCATTTTTTATCGGATACTTCGATGCCGGGCACGGCGCGTCCGGCCACTGCAAAGCTCATTGCGATACGGTGGTCATTGTAAGTTTCAATTTTCGCCGGCAGCGGTTTGCCTCCCGTAATAATCAGCCCGTCCGCCGTTTCCTGAACGGTAATGCCGATTTTTGCCAACTCACAAACCAGCACCCGAATGCGGTTACTTTCCTTGAGGCGCAGGTGGGCAACATTCCTGATTACCGTTTTACCGCGGCGGAAAGCCGCCATTACGGCCAGCGTTGGCACCATATCGGGCATCTCATTCAAATCGAAGACAAAATCACCCGCAGCCGGCTCCGTACAGGAAACTTCCAGCCATTTGCTGCCGTAATGAATCCGGCACCCAAGCTCCTCCATGATCTTCAAGAAACGCAGATCACCCTGCCTGCTTGTACTCAGAATCCCTTCAACCCGCATCGGCCTCTTCAAAAGAGCCGCCGCCAGAAAAAAATACGACGCGCTGGAAACATCGGCTTCTACTGAATATTTGCGGCCCTGATACATTTCCCCGGCACTAACATGATATCTCCTCTTGCCCCGCTCAATGATTTTTGCCCCAAAGTCGTGCATTACGGAAACGGTTAAATCAATGTAGGGACGAGACACGGAAGCACCACGCAGAATAATATCGGTGTCTTGCGCCGCATAAGGCGCACTCATTAGCAGCGCTGAAACGAACTGCGAACTTTCGCTATTTTTCAAAATTACCGTTCCGCCGTTCATGCCGGAGGCACGAACCGTTACAGGAGGACAATTGTCCCGGCAGGAAATATCGATCTTCATGCTTTGCAGGGCACCGACCAACGCCCCTACAGGCCGTTCACAAAGCCTATTTTCTCCAGTCAAGACATATTGACCGTGTCCCAGCGCCACCAGCGCTGTCAAAAAGCGTAAAGCCGTACCGTTATTCCCCAGAAAGATTTCTTTACCGCTGTTGCCGATATTACCCGCCGTCCCGGAAATCAAAAAATCACTGCCGTCATTAAGAATCTGAGCACCCAGCAGTCGCAGGGCATCTGCCAGATACATCGTATCTTCCGCAATAAGGGCATTGGCAATCAGGGAATTACCCTGCGCCAGCGCCGCCGCCACAAGCGCCCGCTGCGTCAAACTTTTGGAACCGGGAACATGTATTGTTGCTACTTTCATGCCGATTTCCTTTTTTTATTCATCTTTGGCCAGCCTGTCCGCAACCATCTTTTGCATCAGTTCCCGCATCGGTTCCTTTCCCGTCCACAGCCTAATTTGTTCGGCGCCCTGATGCACAAACATTTCCAACCCTGTAAAAACGATACAGCCCTGACGCTCGGCATCCTGCAGCATTTTTGTTTTCAGCGGGTTATAAACGACATCGACCACATATTTATAGGCAGCCAGCAACGAAGCTGCTACCGGTGATTCGTCCACACGGGGATGCATGCCGACCGGAGTCGTGTTAATGAGACCATCAGCTTCAATTGCTTTCAGTTCGCTCAGGGGATAAAAAGGGCAGTCCAGCTTACGCGCCAATAAGCGGCCGTTCTCTGCCGTCCGGTTCACGATGATGGGCAGAGCTCCATCTTTCATTATACCGTAAGCCGCCGCTCTGGCCGTACCGCCTGCGCCCAAAATAACAAACTTTTTCCCCTCCAGCCGCAAGCATTTCCGCAGTGTAAACAACAAACCCAGCCAGTCCGTATTAAAACCTGTAAGACGGCCGTTATCGTTGCAAATTGTATTAACAGCTCCGATTTTGAGGGCATCGCTGTCAATATCGTCGAGATACTTCATCACGGCGGACTTGAAGGGTACGGTTACGCTTGCGCCGCGGATATTCATTCCCCTTATGCCCTGTATCGCCGCCGCCAGATCATTTACGCAAAAAGCATTATATGTTCCCTCAATGCCGATAGCGGCAAGTGCGGCATTATGCATCAGAGGAGAAAGGCTCTGTCTGACCGGATTGCCCAACAAAACATAGTTGATTAATCCGCCATCCGGCGATGAAATAACCGGCTGGTCAGACCGCACTTCGCCCTCATTGACCAATTGATCGATCTTCCGCATGGCCGCAACGGTAAGCTGGCCCGGCGCCGATTGCGCCTTCGCTTCCAGCGTTGCAAAATTTAAAAAATTGCCTAGGAACGGCGCCGCAACCCGGCTGATACGCCCCACATCTCCCATGCACAAAGCGATTATTTCCTGCGAATATTCTCGGGCATACGGTATCAGGCCGAGGACTTTCAGATTATCATCCGGTTTCCGCGCATATGTCACGATCTTTACAACGGCTGGTTTGAACTCGCGGCACTGATGAAATATTTCCCTTAACCTGGCCGGAGCCGGGGTTAGCTTGAAATTATGGTAAGAAATGATTATTTGGACGGGATGGATTCGCCCCCGGCAGTAAGATGCTAAATCGTCAATAAATAAAGCGCCCTCCGCAAGTTCAATATCAATGTAATCGGCACCCAGCTCAACCGCCTGCCTGAAAATAGCCGCTTTTTTCGTTTTCGAATATCTCACCACCGCCGGCATATTGGGATACCGGCCGGCCGGAGCCGCTTCTTCCTTCCTTCTGCAGGTAACGATTATCTTGACCGTATCGGAAATGCTGCGGACGGTGGAAATCAACTCCGGCAGCTTTCCATCACTAATCAGGTCCATCCTTAACTCTATGGCATCCGTGATCAGGCAACTGCGCTCGATGTCGCGTAAAGCTTCTTTATGCGAACAGGAACAAATTGGTATGCAAATCATAGCACTCCTTCCGCCCGGGGATAGGAACCGAGTATTTTCAGGAACGTCGTCTTCTTCTTCAATTCATTAAGACAGATCTCCACTTCCATCTCCGCAATGTGGCCGACAATGTCAACGAAAAAAAAGTACTCCCATAATCGTTCTTTGACCGGATGTGATTCAATCTTGATCAGGTTTATCTGACGACGGGCAAAGGGCGCCAATGCGCGGTAAAGAGATCCCGGCGAGTGTGGCGTAGCATAAACCAGAGAAGTTTTATCTTTACCAGTCGGATGGCTTTCTCCGTTTCCGATAACGAGAAAGCGCGTGGTGTTGGATGTGCTGTCTTCAATGCCAGCAGCAACTACATTCAGTCTGTTTTTGGCGGCAGCCAGGGAACTGCCGATAGCCGCCTGCGTTCTTCTGCCTTTCACCATCCGCACCGCGGCCGCGGTACTGTCCGTTTCATAAAGCGTCGCCTGCGGCAGATTGGCCTTAAGCCAGAGCTGGCACTGCGCCAACGCCTGAGGATGGGAATATATTTTTTTGATACGTTTCAGATCTTTTGCCGAAGAAATCAGGCATTGGCTGATCCGCAGGAACATTTCCGCCCTGATTTTCAGCTGCGTCAAGACAAGCCTGTCCAGCGTAATATCAACGGACCCTTCCTGCGAGTTTTCCACGGGAACCACGCCCCAATCCATAGTCCCTTTTTCCACATCATCAAAGACATGGGCAATTCCCGGCTGCGGAAAGAAACGGCTTGAATTTCCAAAATGACGCTGGGCCGCCAAGTGAGAAAATGAAGTCGCCGGCCCCAGAAACGCAACCGTTGTCGGCTGCTGCAGACTGCGGGAAGCCGAAATAATCTCCCGGAAAATCGTCCTGACGGCAGAAGAAGGCAGCGGCCCGCAATTAAGCTCCTGCAGATAGCTATAAACTTTCGCCTCCTGTGCAGGATCGTAAACTTTCAGCCCTTCCTCCCCCTTGACCTCGCCGATCCGGACCGATATTCCGGAACGTTCGTTCAAAAGCTTGATAATCTCCCGGTCTTTTTCTTTCATTCTTTCTCTTAATGTTTCCAGGCGTGATTTCATTACTGCATTTCCTCCATCACGGCAGTAATGACTGCATCGTCGATGCCTCCATTAACAAAAGGCATCCCTATTTTCTTCAGCAAAATGAAATGAACAACATCCCCCTCTTTTTTCTTATCCATTTTTAAACGGGCGATGACTTTTGCCACCGGTAAACCACCCGGTAACCGGCAGGGCAGCCCGGCTTTCTGGATTAGAGATTCGATGCGCTCCCGGGCTGCTGATTCCAAATAACCCGTCTTCTCCGATATCCTGGCGGCGGCGATCATCCCCAGTGCAACCCCCTCGCCGAGCGTAACGGCAAAATCAGACTGCGCCTCCAGGGCATGCCCCAAGGTATGCCCGTAATTGAGAATCTGCCGCAGCCCCTGCTCTTTCTCATCGATTTCAACAATGGACTTTTTAATGCGGCAGCATGATTCCACAATTCTCAGCAGCAATAGCATGTCCCTTTTTTTTAGCGAATCAATATTATCTTCCAGCAGGCGTAATATTTTTTCATCATCGATGACGCCGTACTTGATGATTTCCGCCAGACCGTTAATGAATTCCTTTTCCGGCAGTGTGGCAAGGTAGCTCAAATCGGCAAAAACCGCCCGGGGCTGATAGAAAGTCCCCAGCAGATTCTTC
>CAYYBK010000009.1:10905-22244 GCA_964470015.1 uncultured Syntrophales bacterium | reverse complement strand
GAGGATCACGGGCGGAGAATCGAAATCGCTGGATTCGGCAAGATGCGCCTTAATTGTAACATCGGCGGCAACGGTTTCTTCCTCCACGGCGGTAATATCCACCGCAATATCCTTCTCTTCCTGGGGGCCGATCGTGCCGACGATCGTCCGCTCGCCAAAACGCAGCCCCCTGCCGCCGGATGCCGCCAGAACAAGACTGACACCGAAAGCGGTACCCTTGCCGCTATTGCCGGCCCGAATGATAATCTTCCCGGTTTCACCGGCATCGAGAATGCCATTGCCGGACGGTTCGCTGAAGGTAATGGCTTTAATCGCCAGATTGGGCAGAATACGCTGCGCGGCGGCGACGGCCGCTTCTCCCGTATGCAGGCCGAAGGCAAATTTTTCCTGGCTGACATCATCTACCAGACAGGCATTCACCAACTGGGCATGATCGCTGCTGTGGTAACGCAGCATTCCTTCCAGGCGCACGCGGTCGCGGTGCTTGGCTATTTCCATTGCTTTGGCGCGCGGCACGGGAAAAAGAACTTTCTGCCCCTTGAAATCGGCTTCAAATCCTCCCCGGTCCGCGTCATACCGGCCGAGGGCAATATTTGTCGTGTAGGGATAAAGTCGTTTCCGGGCTTCGGTTACCACCGCTGCCGTTTTCATTTTATACTGATCCGTCAGGCGGGCTTTTTCCGTGGACACTGCTTGGAGGCGCGCCTGATACTCCGCCGTCGTTTCAAATTCGCCGCGCGGCGCAGCCAGTTCCCTGATCTTTACATCACGCTCCGTGATAAGCGCCGCCACGGCCTTATCCACGGCATAATAGTGTTCGTCCACCATCTTCTTGGGCGCATTAAGCTGGATGATGCGGATTTTTTCTTTTTCCTCCTTGAATACGACACCGAGACCGGTTTTGTAAGTCGTATATATATTCGGCATTTCGCTTTGCCCCTTTATCACATCCAGCTTCGTTCCCGTTGCCACCTCATAAAAGGAAACAGTTTTGTCCTTATGGTTTCGGACGAACATCAGCCTGCCGTCACGGGAAAAAGAAATCATGTCGTAATTATGATCATAGCCCGCGCAACGTTCCGGGAAGACTCTTATTTTCTGGCCGGTCTCCGTGCTCCAGTAAGATATTTCACCATCCCCCAGGTAAGAGGCAAATGTTTTATAATCGGGCGGGGTCAGGAAATAATAATATCCGGCTTTATAATCAGCCGCCGGCCGCAGGGTAAGCAGCGGCCGGAAATTTATCAGATCCCAAAGAATTACCTCTTGCGTCGAGGCGCTCAGCAGCCGGAATGATTCTGTCTTCATATAGCCGGCCAGCGAATTAACGGGCATTGTGTGACCGCCGAGGGTGCTCACTTTCGCGCCATTACCCAAATCATAAACGTCGATATTTGCCTGTTCGCCCTTGCAGGTAATCGCCGCATATTTGTTTTCGCCGATAAATACACATTCGGGATTATTGTTTTTACAGCTTAAATCCAGCATTTTATCGCCCGTCTTCAAATCCCAGAGCGTTCTTTTTTTATCGGCATAGCCGTAGGTCATTAAAAGATTGGCCTTTTCGTAAAGATAATTATAAACTTGGCCGGTATGATTCTCCAAAACATGGATTTTGCTTTCATCCGGGACATCCCAAAGCACGGCCCGGCCGTCCTTGTAACCGCTTGTAAAGAGCCGCTTGCCGTCTTTGGAGAGCGAGATATCGTAAACGCCGCCGCTATGTCCTTTATAGGAACCTATTTTCGCCCAGCCTCCGGTGTTCCAGAGCGTAACTTCATCAAAATCCTTGCCATAGAAGGCAAGAATATTGCCGTCCGGTGTTTCATAAATTCCTAAACTGGGATAGGTGGTAGTACCCGTTTGACTGAACACTATTTTACCGGTAGCCACATCCCATACATATCTGGTATTGCCCGCTATGCCTTGTACAAACTGCCCTTTGGCGAAAAAACCAGCGGAATAATAACCATTGGCGGGACCTTTTAAGGCGGTTAATTTATTGCCGGTATTTAAATCATAAACGCCGATTTCCCCGACATCATTTTTATAGGTCAAAAAACGCGGTGGATCGTTGTTTACACTGATATCGTAGTTTTTAGTATCAAATATTTTACGGCCGGTATTTACCTCCCAGATTATTTTCCTGTCGTTTGGTGCATAGGAATACGAAATAATGTATTTTTCGTCGCTGCCGTAAAAATAAGCAAATTTGACATCGGAGTGCTCCAGAAACCTTTCCGTCTGCATTTTTATCTCCAGGGGCACCAGAATCGCCTGCTCCTGGGCAAGTAATGCCCCGGGAAAGATGAAGAAAAAGACAAGGCTGCCGGCTATTCCTTTTATTTTTTTCATGGCGGTTCTCCTGGACAAACCATTCTAGTGTGCCAATTATGATCTTCTTTTCCGGGTTTGTCAATGTTCGGGGCGTTAATGTTTTACTAGCAAAATCAAATACTTTTACTCTTTTACCCGCATCATGCCCCGGACGTTTCTCCGGTGGTTGAAAAGAATGAGGATAAATGTTGCCGCGGCGCCGGTTACGGCCACACCGCTGAAATTGAAAAAATGAGCCTGTCCGGCCGCCAGAAGGAAGGCCATAAAGAAGGAGGCGATGAAGGGCCGGCGGCAGATACCGTAAACAAGAAGCCAGCTTCCGGCCGCCGCCATGGCGGCTAACGGTACGAGAAACGCGGTAAATCCCAGGAAGGCGGCCACGCCTTTGCCGCCGAAAAAATTATGAAAGCAGGGAAAGCTGTTCCCCAGAACAAGGAAAAATCCCGCCCAGGGAATAAAAGAGGAAGGCAGCCAGTGCACCGTAAGAATGGCGATAAGCACGGCCCGCCCGATATCCAACAGAAAAATAACCGCCGCCCAGAAAAATCCGGCCTGGCGGTAAACATTCGTCGTGCCGGCATTGCCGCTGAAGAGCAAACGCGGATCGCCCTTACCGGTCAGCTTGAAAAAAATAATGGCGAAATTGACGGAGCCCGCCAGATAAGCAACGACGCTGATTAAAATTAATTTTATCATGGCCTTCTTTATCTTCCGCTGAAAACCCTTACAGGTTTCTTTCCCTGATCCAGTCCGGCGGTTTTTTTCTCCCCCTGCTTACATCCTGCATCTTAATCCCCTGAATTGCTTCGCAAATGCCGCCCTGTGAATCAGAAATAACGGCTGAAAAATTAAGCGCCCCGTGTGCCGCCACCGGCACGATCCGGCCCAGATAGACCATTTGCTTTTTCGTTCTTTTGTAAACTATCCGTTGGGCAAAACCCACCGGAAAAGGGACAATTCCGGTAAAACGCTGTGCCCAAACGCAGGCGGCATGCATCACGGCATCAAAGGGAAACGGCGACCCCAAAAGCTCTTCATCCGCCTCGGCGGCACCGCCGGAAAGGCGAGCCAGCGCACCGGCGCGGGAAACGGACAGGACGCCGCTGATATTCCGGAAGGCCGCCCCGAAAGGCACCAGTTCCCGGTAAACTGCCGCCGCCGGCACATCAATGCATTCGCCTTCCGGTTTGTCCGCATGGAAAAGGGAACATTCCGGCAGCTGACGGCCGTTGTTTCTGCTGAACTTGACCCGGGCATGCACGACAGTACGGACAATATTCCCCTCCGGCAGTCCGGTTTTTGTCAGCAGCGCGGCTTCGATTTCGCCCGCATTGCCCGCCGCCAGATCGACAAACGCTTCCAGGGCTTCCGCACGCACGGGAATGGGCAGAAAGCGCGGGAAAGTGGCCTCTGTCATCCGTACGATATCCGCCTGCGGAAAATAAGTCTTTACCGCCCGGGCCAGCGTAATCAGCGCTTCGGCCGCCGGAAAGACAGCCTTGCCGTCCAGAGAATGGTCGTATAAATAAGGGTATATTTTTATTACCCACGGATAGCGGCGAAAAGAAGCTAAACGGGAAATGTTTTCCATAGCGAAACCGTCTTCGGATCCACCGCCACCGGATTGCCCGCCGCATTCAAAGCACAATGCTTTGTAAAGCCCTTACATACTATGAATCCTTTTTCGGCATGGGTAATGATGTAGTCAAACTGCAACCGTACACGTTCCAGGTGGGTGGGCCGCGCATTGATGTACATCAGATCATCGTAATAAAGCGGCTGATAAAAAGTAATCCCCAAATCGATAATCGGGTAAACGTAACCGGTCGCTTCAATCTCTTTGTAAGGATAAGCAACATCGCGCATTAAAGAGGTGCGGCCGACTTCAAAATAACGCAGGTAGTTGGCATGATAAACGACCTCCGAGCGGTCGGTATCGGCATAAAGGGTGCGGTACTCGCAGCGGTGCCAGACCAGACCGGATGCTGTATCGCGGACGAAATGCGGATCGTTGTTGAATATTTCCGGCCGGAACGGTTTCGGTTTCATCATCAGACTCCTCGCAAAACAATACAGCAGTTTGTCCCGCCAAAACCAAACGCATTGGAAAGGGCAATTTCATGTTTCTGCCAGCGGGCGGCGTTTGGAACGACATCAATATCCGACAATTCCGGATCGGGAAGATGATTAATGGTCGGCAGGATCACTCCCTTTCTCATCCCTTCAATGGTTAAGGCAGCTTCGATAGCAGCCGTAGCCCCCAGCGTATGTCCCAGCTGCGACTTATTGGAAGATACGGGAATATTCTGGACCCTCTTGCCGAAAACATCGCGCAGACATTTTATTTCGGTCAGATCACCCTTGGGCGTGGAAGTACCGTGCGCGTTGATGTACTGAATATCTTCCGGCTTAAGCCCGGCGTCGTCGATCGTTTCGCGAATGGCGCGGATAATTGTGGCCGGATTGGGCAGCGTATAGTGATGAGCGTCCGAAGTCCAGCCGACACCCAGCAATTCGGCTTGCGCGGTGAGTCCATGCGCTTTGATCACTTCTTCGGCCGCCAGAACGACGACGCCCGCACCTTCGGAAAGGACAAAACCGCGGCGGTCGGCACTGAAGGGGCGGGAAGCCTGCGCCGGATCAGTAAAGGCGCGATCCTGCGAATGAATTTTAATCGTCGCGTTCATATTGGCAAACCCGTGAATCAGCTCCGGCAGGATCGGCGCATCGGCCCCGCCCGCCAGCACAAAATCACAATCGCCGTCGCGGATCATTCGCGCGCCGATTCCGATGGCATAGTTGCCGGACGCACAGGCGCCCTGCGGTGAGAATATCGGCCCCGTAAATTTCAGCAGCATCCCGGCTTTCCCGGCCGGAAGATTGGCGCATAAATTAGGCAGCAGATAAGGGCTTACGCGCAGCGGGCCGCGGTGCTCCAAATCATGCATGGCAATGCGAAAGGCATCAGTGCCGTTGAGAGCGGACCCGACCAGGCAGGCTGTCCGCCGTGCAATATGTTCGTTTATGACAATGCCGGCATGATCCAGCGCTTCCTTGCAGACGGCCATGGTCATGATGACAAAAGAAGCATTCCAGTTATAAACTTCCTTGGCATCGGTAAAATCGAATGCCAGGGGATTCCAATCCGGAATTTCCCCGACAACACTGCTGAGGGCTTCCACCCTGCAGCGTGTAACTTTGCGGAACCCGGCATCCCCTTGCACGGCGCGCTGCCAGGTTTTTTCAAAAGTACCGCCCAGCGGCGTCGCCGCCCCATACCCGACGACATAGACTTTTCTGTTTTTCGGTGCTTTCATAATCAGTTACTTTTCTATAGCAGCCGGCGCAAAATCACGCAAGAATTACAACCGCCGAAGCCGAATGAATTTTTCAGAATAAATTCCTGCTGCAGTTTTCGGGCTCCTTCGGCGACACAATCAATTTCGATGGCGGCATCGGGTAGATAATTAATTGTGGGCAATAATGTATCTCTGCGCATGCCCTCCAGCGCCAGTATTGTTTCAATGGCGCTCGCGGCGCCCATCGCATGCCCCAGCTGCGACTTATTGGCGGAAACCGGCGGCAGACTATTGCCGAAAACATTATGCAGGGCGTCGGCTTCCACTTTATCGCCTATTTTCGTCGATGTCGCGTGGGCATTGACAGCGCTGATGTCCCGCGGCTGCAGTCCGGCATTGGCTATGGTCTGTTCCATGCACCGCTGCACAGTGGCCAGATTTGGCGAAACAAAATGGCTGGCGTCGGAGGTCATTCCCCAGCCGGCCAGGGCGAACGCCGGGTGCAACCCGTGCGCCGCGGCAAATTCCGCGGAAGCGAGAATGATGCAGCCGGCACCTTCGGAAACGATGAATCCCCGGCGGTTAGCGGAAAAAGGCCGGCTGGTTTTCTGCGGCGGTTCTTCCGGCTGCCCTTCCTTCGGACGGTAGGCGCCGTTCATTGTGGCAAATCCCGCGACAATCGGCTCCACCAGCGGGAAATCGACGGCACCCCCGATGACAACGTCGGCCATGTTTCGCTGCAGCAGCATTTCGCCGATGATCAGCGAAGTCACACCGGTGGCGCAGGCGGTAATGGTGGAGCAGATCGGGCCGGTCGCCCCCGTAAGGATTGAAACTTTGCCGCCCACCATATTGATGCAGGAATTCGGATTGGTGAACGGATGCGGCATTTTACCTTCGGACTGCAACAGCCGGTCGGCCGCCAGGACGGCATCAAGACCGCCTACCGCCGTGCTGAAGGTGACCGCTACGCGCGGTGCCAGTTCGGGCGTAATCGTTATTCCGCTTTGCGCCAGCGCCCGATGAACAACCAGAAGCGCGTACTTGAATATCGGCGACGTCCAGTGAGCCAACTCCCGGGGCTGCAAAAAAGGATAAGGCTGTACGTCGATGGGTGCGACCTCCCCCGCAACGCGCACCGGGAAATCGGCGGCAAGCGGAAACCTGGTCAGGGGCACGATGCCGCACTCGCTGTTCGCCGCACGCCGCCACTGCACCTCCAGATCGGTGCCCAAGGAAGAAACGGCGTCATACCCCAAAATAACCGTTTGCTTTGCCGTCATGACTGCTCCGTAGATGTATAGTTTCCCCTGTTAATCGTCATCACCGGGAATAAAAGCATAGAAAAGGCCAATGTTGATCCGCTGCATTGCTACCAGGGGATAAAACGATAAAGTTTGGCAAACATCTCATAGACTTCGATCCAGTTCTGCAAATCCCTGGCGGTATTGATATGCGCCCGCTTGTTGACCATGATCCAGCTCATGTGCGCCGCACCGTCCTTGCAGGTGGCACAGTCGCGCGTCGCCGAAGTACAGCAACGGTGAACCGTTTTCAGATCGGAAGCCCAACGGACAAAATGAATCAAGCGCTTCGGCTGCGGTTTTCTTTTGTCAAGCGCTTCGGTAACGGAAGGGCATTCCGGCCAGCCGAAGGTATGGCCCATCATCTTCCCCGTGGTAATTACCTCATGGTAGTATTTGCTGGAAATCACCGTCTGCGGATACTTATCCAGCACCTCATCCATTTCATGACGCAAATCCGCAAGCTCCGCCGTCCGCCAGAAGAATCCGTCAACTCCTTCATCATTGGACAAAAGCTGCAAATGCACCTTCAATCCGGCATCCGCGATCTTTTTTATTACCGGTTCAATCTTCCCCACCTGCCGCGGTGTTATGGTGTAAAGATAGTAGGTGAAGGGGTCGCCGGCATAATTCTTACTGGAAATGGAAAAAGTATCACGGCCGCGGAGCGTTTTCTCGTCTTCACCGCCGCCCCATAAAGAAATGCCCACCATCATGTCCGGAAATTTTGCCCGGTCAATCTTGATCAGTCCATTGGTGGCGCAATAGGTGGGCAGGCGTTTGTAAAAAGCCTCCACCCGATCCAGGCAAAGAGTCGGCTCCCCGCCGATCAAAATAGCCAGATTAACGCCGCGCTCCTTTTCCCGGTCGATAAAATTCTCCCACTTTTTTATGTCCATCTCCTCGCGGGCGGCTTCGTGTTCCCCGGAAGAAAAGAAAAAGCAGCCTTTGCAGCGCAAGTTGCAACGGTTGGTGACATCGTAAATGGAACTGCGGATATTAAGATTGGAAATGCGTCGGTAACGCTCGTACCAATTCTTGTCCAGCAATGAACTGACAGTCTGCATTAATACTATCCTTTTTCCTGATTACCGCAAAAATCAGCCAAGCAACGTTTCACGGCAGCCGGCGCAAAATCATTCTCCAGTCAACCTGCGTCTCTGCGCGGCGGTTCGACAACAGCGGAGCAGAGGTTTTTACTTTTTTCATAACCCATAACCCAGACCGCCAGATACGTGTCCACATAATCCAGCCACGCCTGGAAGGTGGACAGATCGTTTGCATGACGGTAGAGCCGGGCCGTTACAACAGCCGAACCGGCAGCGTAATGCCGGCAGTCATCGCAGTCCGTATCGGGCACGCAGCAGGCCGCCGATCTGTCCCAGCTTAAATCTGTCCTGTATTGGCGAAAAGATCTTCCCAGTCCTATATCCTGCGACGGATTCCGCCGGGGGTAGGAGCAGGTGTAGAGATCGTGTAACCCGCACTTGTGCGTATGCGCTACGGCATTATATACCGAGAAAAGGAGGTTTTGCGGGTACCGGTTTACCAGTTCAATCATCATCCGCCGGGTGCGCTGCAGCGATTCATCAGTGTGGCGCAAAGGGCCCTGATAGCCGACCGGCGAAGAAAAAACATTGAATGTCAGTTTACAGTCGGCCGCCACCAGATCCCGGGCGACACGATCAACTTCGTCGATATTTTCCCGGGTAAAGGTATAAACAAAAACCGCCCGCGGATCATTTTTGTAATTGGCAATCTGCTTCTTCAGCAGGTCTTTGGCTTTGCGGACACGCAGGCTGGTTTCATCATCACCCCATACGGAAATATGAATTTTATAACCCACGGACTCCGGTATTTTTTTAAAACCGTTGGTGGCAATACTGCCCAGAGGCATTTCCCGGTAACAGACATCCAGCAGTTCCGGCACCAGCGATGGTTCCGCGCCGGCCAGAACGACGTAGGTGATGCCGCGTGCGGCCTCATCCCGCATCAGCTTCCGCCAGGCCGCAACATCACGGTTCTCCGCAGCGAACTGTTTTTCCCCCTCATAATAATAGCAGCCGTCACAGCGTATATTGCAGCGGTTGCTCATATCGTAAGTGGATTCACGCAGAAAAAAATATTTCCGGACCTTTTCCCAGCGTTCCTTCACTTCCGGCCGGGCCAAAAGCTCGGAAAACTTAGGCTTTACCTGCGCGGAAGATTCTTTACTGTTCATGCCCATAAACAAAGCAGTCTCCCGGCAGTTAATTTTTCGCCTTTATCTTTTCCTCGATATATTCAGCAATCAGGGCAACTGTCTTCAATTTAGGATAATCGTCTTCATCAATAACGATTTTATATTCATCCTGTAAAACCAGGGCAATCGTAGCCAAATCCATGCTGTCAATCCCCAGTTCATCAATTAAATTCAAATCCGGCTTAAATGTATCTGCGGTTACATTCTCCAGCTTAAGTTCATCGATAATTATTTCGGCAACATGCCTTATAATGCCTTTCAGATCATTCATTACAGGCATCACTCTCCTCCTTCGTTTATGTTTTGACCGGCGATCACGCCGCTGCAAATGATATTTTCTTTACTGATAATCTTAAACGAATATAAATTTTTCCCGTCCGCCTCACCAACTGCAATCACCACTGTCAGCGTTTCACCGGGCCGCACCGGCTGCGTGAAACGTATTCTTTTCAGCGCATCAAGCCTGATTTGATCACCTTTGCGGCCGGCGGCCCGCACAATAACCTGCCAGGCTATATTAAGCAACGCAATTCCCGGCATAATCGGTTCTCCGGGGAAGTGGCCGGAAAACCACAGCGATTCCGGCGGCACATAAACGCCGGCTTCGATGAGATTCGGCTCCCTTTCGCTGACCTCCCGTATTGACTGCCACTGATCCTGCACAAAGCATCCTTTGCTTCATTGAATGAACCTAATCAGTCCTGAAAAAAGCGGCTTTGGATCACCGATTGTTTTTCAATCAAAAATTTTTCATAAGGTCAATCATTATTTAATCCCTTGATTTTCGGCGATTCTTGCGGCGCGGCGGAGATGGGCTGAAAACACCAGATTATTCCAAGAAAAAGCGTACTTCCTCCCCTGCGGAATCTTTACTGCCGGGGAAGAAACCGCGGAGTTCGTTTTAATCTGGTCTTGTTGACTTCCATGCCGATCAAAACCGCAAGCGGCGCCACCGCCAGGCCCTTGCCGGCAAGGCCCGCCAGCAGACTTTCTATTTCCGCTATTAAGATTTTTTGATCTTCCTGCCGCTGCGGCGGCACATCATGCAATAAAATGATGTCGTCGGCCTTTACTTTTTCCAGAATTTTCCGGCTGATGTCCTTTACCCGACGGTTACCGGCATCGGCCGCCCGGCAGCTGAAGGTTATACATTTAAGCTGCATTTTTTCCAGAATCTGCATCAGCTTGGGATTAACAATTCCCACCGGCGGGCGGAAAGCAATCGTCTGGACTCCTGTCTTCTGCAGCGTGTCCTGCGCTGAAGATATTTCCCGAAAAATTTTGGCGGAACTTTTCAGCATCAGAAAAGGGTCGTGATGAAAGGAATGATTGCCGATCGTATGACCGCGGGCGATGATTTCCCGAATCAATACCGGATGACGGGCAGCATTACTACCCGTAACGAAAAAAGTGGCCGGCATCGAATATTTATCAAGTAAATCGAGAATGTGTCTTGTCGTTGGCTCCGCCGGGCCATCATCAAATGTCAGGGCAACCAGATTTTCCCCGGTACCGCCGCGGCTTATTACCGAACCGAAAAAGTTTGTCGCCGGGAAAAAAGAGGCCGCTACACAGAGAACAATATAAAGAAAGGCAATGACGGCCGCCGCCGCCGGCTGGATAAAAAACACGATCGCAGCAACGCTCAAAATAGCTATTCCGGCAACATGAGCCGGGATAGGCCGGAATTTATTCTTCATCGATAAACCATATCGGGTGATGTACCGGTATTTCCTGTCGTCAAAGCAAATATTCCCAAAGAGGCCCGCTAAATCCCCGCGCATAGAGTTTGGGCAGGATGACGGCGGCTTCGCTTTCGCCGGTCCCTGCTATCCAGTTCAAACGTCCGGCGGCGCGCTTCTCCACCGCCTGCATAATCTCCCGCTCCGTAATATCCGGCGAGCGGTAAAACACCGGCGGCAAAAGATTTTGCTGGTCGGCGATCTGCCCTTCCTTTAATGCAATATCATATAAGACCGTATGCGGATAAATGCGGATCCCGTAAAAAAAGAAAAAAACCGCCTTTCCCAGGTTTTCGACATTGTCCAATGTTTCCCGCAGAGTTTGTCTGTTTTCGCCCGGACCGCCGAAAAGAAAGTAATGGGCAATGTACAGCCCGGCTTTCAACGCTCCTTCATGTGCGGCAAAAATGTCGGT
>CAYYBK010000009.1:0-10895 GCA_964470015.1 uncultured Syntrophales bacterium | reverse complement strand
ACGGTGAAAGGCTTTTGCAGGCTGTCCAGCATCGCACCGGACAGCGATTCGGTTCCGAATTCCACGTGCGAGAGCCCCGCGTCAGCCAGTATGCGGAAATAATCCGGCGGCGCCGACGTCGGGACAAAAAAACCTCCCCATGGTATGGAAATACCGGCTTTGCTGAAAGCTGCGGCCACCTGACTGCTATGGTCATAATCAGCGTTAAAAGCCGCATCGGCGATGAAAATATACTTCGCCCCGGCATCCTGCAATTCTCTGGCTTCCAGAGCTATCCTCTCCGGCGGCAGCAGTCGTATCTTCCGGCCTTCAAGATGCGGGTAAGTACAATAGCTGCAGTGATAAGGACAACCTCTTTTTGTCTGCAGGTTCAGCATCCCGCCCTTGGCCAGATAATATTTAATATAAGAGCTGGCCGGATTAAAGCACCTTTTGATCTCATTGTCTCCCTGCCCGTAAACAACCGCGGTGTCTTCTTTCGTGATAATACCGGGGATAGAGCGAACATCCTCTTTTCTTTCCAGCATATCCAGAAGCAGGGGAAGTTTTTCCCCGTCCCCGACAACACCGTAATCGGCAGCCAACGCCTGCATGAATTCGCGTGGGAAAATAGTAAAGCCACTGCCGCCGAGAATCACGCCGCCCGACGAATTTTGTCTGATCTGAAACATCAGGCTTTTATATTCTGCGAGAAAATCGCGGCTGTTGATTGTATCGGTATTATCAATATTGCGGATGGATATACCCGTGAAATCGGGAGAAAAAGACCGGACCGCCGTGCCCAGGTCGCCTGGTGAACTAAATTCATTCATGTCCAGTATTTTAACCAGATGGCGGGAGCCGAGCGCACCGGTAACATAATCAAGACCAAGCGGATAGACCGGATAGGGAATTTTCAGCGTGTTTGCCGATAAAAGCAGAATTTTCATCATCAAGGCAACCTATTAATCATTTATCATTGCCCGGATTTTCGTCTAGGACTGCGGCCGCCGGTTTTCAGAAATATACGCAGCCAGCGTCCGCACCGATGCAAAAGCCTTGGCGCCCGCTTCTTTGCTCTCAATTTTGACGCCGTAATCCTTTTCAATCATCATTACCAGCTCCAGCACATCAATGGAATCAATGCCCGTCTCTCCGCCGACCAGCCGGGCATCATCCTTGATATCCTCCGGCTTGACATCAATCAAGCCCAGCGTTTTAATAATCTTCACTTTCAGATCTTTGATTAATTCATCACTTTGACTCATCAGACACCTCATTTTTATCTACTGCCGGCCGCCGCATTACTCCGCGGTCCGGCTGTTCATTTGTTGATTCTCCAGGCAGCGAAGCCGCCGCCCGCATTACTTCTGCGCCCAGTATTTTTTCCAAAGAAATCCGGGCAAACCAGCGGCTCAGCGCCCGGCCGTATTCCGGTCCGGCTAAATAAACCCCCGCCAGGAAGAGCAGCCAGGAAAGTCCGTAAAGCAGCGGTCCAAAAACGGCAGCCAACAGGGCATCACCCCGGGATGCGGCATACACACTAACAATAACCGCCGCAGGCAGACCGATGACGTAGCTCACGGCAATCAAAACCAGTCCGCAGACGATCCGCGGGGAAGGCTTCTTTTTAAAAATTCCCAGATCCGCCTGCTCGGCAATCGCCCGGCGGCAAAATTCTTTCCGCGCAAAATACCAAGCTGCTTTTTTTATGATCTTCAAAAAACCACCGCGACCACACCAAAATTCTCATCCGGCATTTAAAGTTCCGGTATCGTTAAGTTTCAACAGCGCTCCCGCTCCGGCACCGGATAAACACCGGACGGAAACAAAACGGGGCAAACCTTTCCCCACCGCATCGCTTTTTCACGCACATTCATTTTTTGGAAAGCTCAAAAATGCCGCAGCCGTAATTACAGGCAAAATTTTTATCAACAGCATTCTTTTCCAACGCGACATTGCGGTGCAAATCCCCCTGGTCATCGACATAGGAAAAAGAATCAATTTCGTACCTTTTTTCAATTAACGACAAGAGATAATGCAACGAAAAGACCCTGTGGGCATTGAACTCTATTCTCTGCGGTCCCATCGGAACGGAAAAATAAAATTTTCCGCCTTTTTTTATCGTTTTATATATATTTTCCCACCCGATAAGATGCCCGTTGTAATTAACTTCATCGCCATAGCGGCCCAGCCCGAAGTGCTCGAGCGCATGCAGACAGGACAGTGAATCGCAGTAATCATGCAAAGCAAAATTTTCATCGATCAAATTAAACCGGCGGAAATGAATGTTTGGAATTTTATTGGAAAGATCCCTGATGTCAAAAACTTCTATTTCCCGGAAGGAGGCAACATGCGCCACAAAGCCGTCCACCCGCGAACCGATATCCACATGTTTTACGGGATTATTCCTAAACACAAGAGCGGCGACATGCAAATCCTGGTGAAAATAATGCCCGGAGGCAACCCCGCTTTCATTTTCCGCATCTTGCAGGCAGGGGTACATTTTACCGAAAGGAAATTCCTGCTTTTCCCGTCCGGCCTGATTTTTTATTTCCTGATAGCTTTTCAAAAAGCCGGGCAGACGCCTTAAATAAACAGAAGCCGGAGTTCCTTTAATGAATACACGAAATTGCATTACAGATAATCTTTCCTTACCGGAAAACGGCCGCATCCGGTAATAACGGTACCGGACTTAAATATACACGACCAGTCATCTTTGCTTAAGTTAACGGTAATTTTTATAGCTGCCGGGTTTCAACGGACTTTTTCATCTGGCCATTATTCCACCGACTGAATTTTTCGATCTGACGGGATAATCCTTGTAAGCAATGTCCCGGAAAACACCCGTTCTGGCCTGCTGAACAACGGCAATCAACTCATCATCAACAAATATTTTACCATCTCCGGTGACTATTGCCGCACCGGATTCTTTTAACAGCGAATAACGCCGTATATCTACTTCATAACGGACACATTTGTTAAAAGGCCGGATCTGGCCGTTAAAGGAAATTTCCCCGCAACCAAGAGCACGGCCTGATCCCAACGCACCACGCCACAGGCAATAAAATCCTAGCAATTGCCAGACGGCATCAACACAAAGGCATCCCGGCTGCACCGGATCGCCCGGCATGTGGCATTGGAAATACCATGCATCAATACGAATATCCTGTTCCGCAATGATTTTCCCCTTCCTCCCCTCACTTTCTATCTTTAATACCCTGTCGATCATCAAAAAAGGAGGGGCGGGTATTCTGGCATCAAAGTGCACCGGCGGGTCAGATATCATTGTCCCGTAGGACTGTCCCAGCAGCTCTTCAAAGCTGAAATGGTTTCTCTGCATAAATTCTTGATAAGTCATCATCTTGTCTTTATCCTTCTTTTTAATATCCGCCGTAATAGTTAAAGATTATCCGGTTTAATGTGTGATACCCGGTGTCAGGCTTATTGCCGCATCGGTTGGGGGACGCATTTTAAAGCCGCGGCCTCTTCTAATTGTCTTATAATTACAGTTTTCTTTCCGCCGTTTAAGAATTATAAGAGAACTATTGTTTTGTCAAAAGAAAAATGCGGAACGATACTTATGCCGCAGACATGATTATTAAATGGCGAATAAAACAATTTTGAGCTATAAAACCTACCAACTAATGCCCACCGGGAGGAAGAAGATAATGAATAAAGCTGTTTTTCACAAAGTGAGCTATGGATTGTACGTCATTACATCCGGTATACCGGGAAAATTCAACGGTCAGATTGCCAACACCGTGTTTCAGGTAACATCCAACCCCGCAACCATCGCCATCAGCATCAACAAAGAAAACTATACGCATGAATTGATCAGTCGCAGCCGCAAATTCACGGCTTCAATCATTTCCCAGAGTGCACCGATGACTTTTATCGGCCTTTTTGGTTTCAAAAGCGGAAGAGAAGTGGATAAACTACAAAATGTAAAAACAAAGACCGGGGCAACACAGTTGCCGATAGTTCTGGATTATTCCGTCGGCTATCTGGAAGCGGAACTGATAAGCGAATTGGACTGCGGTTCCCACACGATTTTCCTCGGCCGGGTAGTGGACACCGACATAACGGGCGCCGAAGAACCGATGACCTACGACTATTATCATAAAGTCAAAGGCGGTAAAGCGCCGAAAACGGCGCCGACTTACCTAACGGAAGATACCGCCGTCCAGCAGGCGGCTCCCGCCTCCCGCTATGTCTGCAGTGTCTGCGGCTACGTTTATGATCCCGCCGCCGGTGATCCCGACGGCGGCATCGCCCCGGGTACCAGATTCGAAGATATACCCGATTCCTGGGTTTGTCCCGTTTGCGGAGCGGCTAAAGCACAGTTTGAAAAAGAATAAACATCGCCATAAAAAACATGCCGCCGGTGCGGTTCCAGACAGCAAACGCCTTTCCGAAAATGTGACAAAGAACAGCAGAGGGGAGTTATGATAAAGCTCACCGCCCGGGAATTTGACCGGACAGTTAAGCGGGCGATCCGGCGCATTCCGCCGGAAATACGCCGTCATCTCGACAATATGGTCATTACCGTCAAGAAAGTACCCTCTCCCGCGCTGCTTGCGGAAATGGGTCTGCCGCCGGATGAACCGCTTTTGGGGATCTATACGGGGACATCGCTGCGGGACCGCTCCTGTTTTGATGCTTTGCATTACCCGGACACAATTCAGATCTTCCAGAAGCCGCTGGAAGAAATGTGCTCGACACTGGAGGAGCTGGAGGAAGAAATCGAAATTACCGTAGTCCACGAGGTAGCGCACTTTATCGGAATGACCGAACAGGAGCTCGTTGCTCTGGGCTACGGATAAGGAATCCCGCCGTAAAACAGACCTCCGCAAATTCAACGTTTTAGCGGTTTCCCCGGCTTGCGCCCTCAATATTTCATTGACATCCGAGACCGAAATTCCTATAGTTTGCCCATGAAAAAGCTTTAGTCTTTTCAAATTTAACGGAAGGTAGATAATTTATTCATTAATAAGGTGATTTATTATGTCCAAGATTAATACAATTATGGCGGTAGGTGCAGGCCAAATGGGAGCCGGCATTGCACAAGTGGCGGCAACAGCCGGTTATTCCGTAATCATGAGCGATATCGAGCAGAGGTTTATTGACAACGGTCTGCGGACTGTTTCCCAGAATCTCGAGCGGATGATCGGCAAAGGAAAATTGAGCGCAGAAAAGGGTAAAGATATCCGCAGCAGGATCCGGACCAGTGTGGGACTTTCCCTGGCTTCCGAGGCCGATCTTGTAGTCGAAGCATCTCCCGAGAATATTGCCATTAAAAGAGATATTTTTACCAAGCTGGACGGCATATGCCCGGCCCACACCATCCTGGCATCGAATACTTCCTCCATTTCCATTACGATGCTGGCGGCAATGACCAAACGGCCGGACCGCTTTATCGGCATGCATTTTTCCAATCCCGTCCCGGTTATGAAAATGCTGGAAATAATTTGCGGCATTGCTACGTCGGAGGAGACTTTCCAGGCGGTACGTCAGGTCGGTCTCGATCTGGGCAAAGAAGTATTCAAGGTAAATGATTTCCCGGGATTTTGCGGCAACCGCATCATCGTCCCGATGATCAACGAAGCCATTTACGAATTAATGGAAGGTGTGGCATCGGCGGAAGATATCGACGGTTTGATAAAAGCAGGTTACAATCATCCGATGGGACCGCTTGCCCTGGCCGATCTCATCGGTCTCGATACAGTGCTCTCCATCATGGAAGTGCTTTATGCCGGATACAACGATCCGAAATACCGCCCCTGTCCCCTGCTCCGTAAAATGGTTCAGGCCGGTTATCTGGGGCGCAAGAGCGGCAGAGGATTTTATAAGTATTGAAATTTACATCCGGTAACTTTGACTGCAGCGCTTTTAAAGGGCAGCACGGCGCGGGCGGGTAAAAACAAAAGCCGAAAGGATTGTCTTGTATAAGCTTATTCAGCAGCGTACTTTTCTCAGTTACATCGATCGCAGCAGGGAATATTATGCCGCCCAAGGCTATACAAAACCCTATGAATGGCCGCATTATAATGATGCGCCGTTTGCCCCGCTGCAGAAACCGCTGGCAGCATGCCGCGTCGGATTGGTAACGACGGCGGGGCAACCGAGGCCGGCGGGAACATTCGCGGCGATTTTGACTCCGCGGGATATTTATGCGCAACCGGTTTGTCCGCCGCCCCGGAATCTTTTTACGGATGATCTGGGCTGGGATAAAGAGGCAACGCATACAAAAGACGTGGAAAGTTTTCTGCCGCTAAGCCGGTTGCATGAATACGAAGCGGCCGGACGCATCGGTTCCGTTGCACCGCGTTTTTACGGCGTGCCAACTGATTACAGCCAGAAACGGACATTGGAGCGTCATGCGCCGCAGATTCTTGGCTGGTGCCGGGAGGACAGTGTCGATGCCCTGCTCCTCGCGGCGCTTTGACCGGTTTGCCACCAGACCGTGAGTCTGGTCGCCCGCTATCTCGAAGAAAACGGCATACCGACGGTCATCATGGGCAGTGCACGGGATATTGTCGAAGAGTGCGGCGTCGCCCGTTTTCTCTTCACTGATTTTCCACTGGGAAATCCCTGCGGAAAACCATGGGACGTCGAAATGCAGCGCTCAATCCTGGGCATGGCTCTTGATTTGCTCGAGCACGCCTGGATGCCGCGGACGACTGTCCAGACGCCGTTTCACTGGCATGACGATGATTGGCGGGCCAACTACATGCACGTTGACACAGACAACCGCGCAGCACTCGCCCGGGAAGGTGAAGTAAGGCGGGCATTACAGGCCGATATGAAGAAGACTCTTTAGGTTTCACCATCCGGTAATTGCTGCCGCTTTAATAACCACCGCAAAACTTAAGCGCCGGCGGGTGTGCTTTCCGAAAAGCATATCCGCCGGCGCTGTGCCGCCGGATATGTAAATTTTACATCCGCCCGGGAATCCTGTGTAATGTATCTTCTGTTATTGCGGCAGATAGCCTCCCGCCAATATTTAATTGACATCACCGTCCGGACGTTTTAAGCTCGACGCACTGATTATTTATCAAATTAAAGCATTTATCCCGCACCAGGAGGATTAATCATGCGAAAATATTGCTTTTTGACGCTGCTTGTGCTGTTGCTGCTGTACCCTGTCCGCTCCTCTGCCGCCGGTTTATTGGAAAAAGATATGGCCGCATTCGACAAGGCATACATTCCGGCCCTGGCTCTAACCAGTCAGGGGGATAAGGCCGCAGCCCAAAAAGCGGTTGAAATCATGTTGGAGCAATGGGCGGGCTTCAAAAAAATCCATTCCGCCGCTTTTAATGATAATCCTGCGGATAACGCGGATTTTGCAACAATTGATCGCCTGCTTGCCGAGGCCGCCCGGACGGTGCAACGAAACGGTAAACTGGATGATGCGCACGAAATTCTGGAAGGAGTCCGAATCACTTTTCTTGCGTTCCGCGAAAGAAAAGCAATTGATTATTATCTGGACTACACGACCAGGTTTCATGAGTCGATGGAAGCCATCGTTCTTACAGTCAAAGGCCAAACACCGGATACATTAACGGAAGCAATGGTTTCCAAAATAAAAACCCTCTTAAAAATCGCTCAAAAAGATTGGAAAAGTTTGCAAACCGCCGCCTTTGACCCGGATTTATTTTCTTTCAGTGCGGAACAGGACTCACGAAGACAATATTACATTAACGCGGAAACGGAACAAATGAACCGGCTGCAGAAGGCATTGGAGCAAAACGACAGGGGAAAAATAATCGAAGCCGCCAGAGGAATCAAACCCAATTTTGTCAACTTATTTTTGCTGTTCGGCGATTTTGCCAGGCTCAAATAATCCGGTAAAAACTTTTTTCGCTTCAGGAAAAAGAGGAAGCAATATGAAATTTATCCGTTTTCTTTCCGAAGACAAAAAAATCTTATATGGCGCATACAACCCGGATAAGTCTTCAGTCGCCAGAGTAATTACCGGCGACATTTTCGGCAATTACAATATTACCGGACAGGAAGAAAAAATAACAAAACTGCTGGCACCGCTTCTGCCGGTCAACATTTTGGCTTTGGGTATCAATTACAAAAAGCACGGCGACGAGACGGCCATAAACTATCCCGAACAGCCGCTGCTGTTCCTGAAGGCAACAACCGGCGTTGTCGGACACCATGATCCGATCGCGCTGCCTACCGCAGGCCATGATTGCGTGGACTATGAAGCGGAACTGGCGATCATCATCGGTCGGCGAGCAAAAAATATCAAAGCCGCCGCGGTTATGGACTATATAATGGGCTATACCTGCGCCAACGACGTGAGCGCGCGGGACTGGCAGTTTGAAAAGCAAAAAGGACAATGGGCGCGGGGAAAAAGCTTCGATACTTTCTGCCCGCTGGGACCCTGGATTGTAACAAAAGAGGAGATTGCCGATCCCAATAACCTGGATATAAGGGCTGTTCTTAACGGCCGCATCGTCCAGGAATCCACAACGGCGCAGATGATCTTCAACATTCAGGAGATTGTCAGCAATTTGAGCAAATCGCTGACGCTTCTACCGGGAACAGTTATCCTTACGGGCACACCGGAAGGGGTCGGCTTTACCAGACAACCGCCCTTATTTCTCCAGGAAGGCGACACGATAAGCGTAGAAATCGAAAAAATCGGCGCGTTGACCAACAGGGTAATCCGCGAAGAGGCACTAAACGACGATTATTTGTTTTGACGGCCGCCTTTTTAGTCTTTTTTCTTCAACCTGCCGCCATCTTCAATAATTAAATATAAAATTCGAATAGTTATCATTTGCCAGCCGGACATTGACATCCCTTCCCGGCAGTCTTACATTAGAAGCAGGAGAAGAAATCGCCTCACCATGCGCAAAAGGAAGGAGGTGTTTTTATGGCGATTATAACTATTTCCAGAGAAGTCGGAAGCCTGGGCACGGCAATAGCAAAAAAAGTCACAGAGGATCTAGGGTTTAGCATTATCGACAGAGGAATCATCGAGAAAGAGTTGTCCCGCCATTACGATATATCCGCAGAAAAAGCCGCACGTTACGACGAAAAAGTGCCTTCCATCTGGGATTTTTCTTTAGACAAGGAACGTTACCTGCACTACATGAAATCCATCATGTATGACGTCGCCCGGAAGAAGAGTTGCGTGGTCATCGGGAGAGGGGGACAGTATTTGTTTCAGGGATTGGCCAATACACTGCATGTTCGCGTTTTTGCGCCATACGAATTGCGGCTTAAGCGCGTGATGAAGCGCTACACGTGCAGTGAAGAGGCAGCCGGACGGATCATCCGGCACAGCGATCACGATAGAGCGGGATTTCACAAATTCTTCTTTAACATCGACTGGGAAGACCAAAGACTTTACGACCTGGTGATCAATACCAGGACAATTAACATGGACGCCGCGGTGCAGATGATTAAAGATGTCGCCGCAACAACGAAACTCCTCAGCAAAACCCCGGACGCGGGGGGCAAGATTGCCGACATGTGCCTGAGTCAGCAAGTTTTCATGAAGATTAAGTATGCGGAAAAGCTGGGAGCGCAGATGCTGGAAGTGGAGGCGGAAAAGGGAATTGTCACTATTTGGGGTATGGCTGCCACGGAAGAAGATGTGCAAAAATGCGGAAAGATCGCCGGTACTGTAGCCGGCGTCAAGAAAGTAGTCAATGAAATTACAACTATCAAGGTATTTGCATAAATGGTGCCGTTAAAGATCCATTCAACGCTACGTTCGCTGAATGCTAAATGCCCGGGCCGGTCTAGGCGATGCCGGCAGGGGCATTTTGTTTTTTCCAGATCCGGCGCAGGCGCAGAGAATTGCCGACCACCGAAACCGAACTTAAAGCCATCGCCGCGGCGGCATATTCGGGATTGAGCAGGATACCGCAGAAGGGATATAAAGCACCGGCGGCAATCGGAATGCCGATAATATTGTAAAAAAACGCCCAGAATAAATTCTGTTTAATTACCCGCATCGTCGTCCGGGACAGTTTCATTGCCTCCGGTACTCCCAGCAAGTCATCACGGATCAGCGTGATGGCACTGGCTTCAATCGCCACATCGGTACCTGCGCCGATGGCGATGCCGACATCCGCCGCCGCAAGCGCCGGGGCATCATTGATGCCGTCGCCGACCATTGCCACAACTTCCCCCGCGCTTTGCAATTTTCTGATTTCACCGGCCTTATGGTCGGGAAGAACTTCAGCCAACACCCGGTCAATTCCCAACTGCCGGGCAATGGCCTGAGCAGTACCGTAGTTATCTCCCGTTACCATCGCCACCTGCAGACCGCTGTTCTTCAAAATTTCTATTGCTTTTCCGGCAGAAGCTTTGGGCAAGTCGGCGAAAGCGATAAGGCCGCAGGCCTCTTTTCCGGCGGCGACATAAACTACTGTCTTCCCCTCCCGGGCAAAAAGCGCCGCTTTTTCTTCGAGGCCGGCAGTGGCAATATTTTCCTTCTGCATGAGAAGCAGGTTGCCGATCAAATAAGGCTTCCCCGCAAGAATTGCTTTTGCTCCCAAACCGGAAAGAGCCGAAAATTTATCGGCAGCGACAATATCGATTTCATTTTCCTGCGCCCGTTTTAAAACGGCACGGGCCAGCGGATGTTCGGAAGTTGTCTCCAAAGCGGCGGCAGAAGCAAGAATCTGCCTTTCCGTAAAACCATTAATGCCGATCATATCGGTTACTACCGGTTCGCCGCGCGTGAGTGTACCGGTTTTATCAAAGACGACAACCGTCAGCTGATGCACTTTTTCCAGTGCCTCGCCGCCTTTTATCAGGATGCCGCTCTGTGCGCCCAGACCTGTGCCCACCATGATGGCTGTCGGTGTGGCGAGTCCCAATGCACAGGGACAGGCAATCACCAGCACGGAGACAAAATTAATCAGTGCACGGCTGAAATTTCC
>CAYYBK010000008.1:17811-22752 GCA_964470015.1 uncultured Syntrophales bacterium | reverse complement strand
AGAGTCATCGTAAAGCGCTTGGAAGAGGAGCAGAAGACCAAAGGGGGGATCATCATCCCGGATACAGCCAAAGAAAAACCAATCGAAGGAAAAATCATTGCTGTCGGCAAAGGAAAAGTAGCCGATGACGGCAAACTCATTAAGCCGGAAGTCAAAGAAGGCGACAGAGTTCTTTTCAGTAAATACGGTGGAACGGAAGTCAAAATCGACGGCGAAGAGTATCTGATCATGAGAGAAGAAGATATATTAGGCGTTATTGAAAAATAAGAAGACAAAGGAGGAATACATACAATGGGAGCAAAAGTACTTCTTTATGATGAAGAAGCAAGAAAATCCATGCTGAAGGGTGTAAATACCCTGGCGGATGCAGTGAAGGTAACCCTGGGCCCGAAAGGCCGCAATGTAATAATCGATAAAAGTTTCGGTTCTCCTACGGTAACCAAGGACGGCGTAACCGTGGCCAAAGAGATAGAGCTGGAAGATAAATTCGAAAATATGGGCGCGCAGATGGTCAAGGAAGTTGCCAGCAAGACAAGTGATGTCGCCGGTGACGGTACCACCACCGCAACGATTCTTGCCCAGGCCGTTTATCGCGAAGGCGTGAAAGCGGTAGCCGCCGGCAGCAATCCGATGGATATAAAGAGAGGTATTGACAAAGCCGTGGAAACAGTAGTTTCCGAACTCAAAAGAATGAGCAAGCCCACCAAAGATCAGAAAGAAATAGCCCAGGTTGGCACAATTTCCGCAAATAACGACGAAACAATCGGGAACATCATTGCCGAGGCGATGGGCAAAGTCGGTAAAGAGGGTGTCATTACCGTGGAAGAAGCCAAAGGCCTGCAGACGGAACTGGACATTGTTGAAGGTATGCAGTTCGATCGCGGTTACCTTTCTCCTTATTTTGTCACCAATGCCGACAAGATGCTTGTTGCTCTGGAAGACGCTTTAATCTTGATTTATGAAAAGAAAATCAGTGGTATGAAGGACTTGCTGCCGATTCTGGAACAAATCGCCAAGATGGGCCGTCCGCTCCTGATTATTGCCGAAGACGTCGAAGGCGAAGCGCTGGCCACCCTGGTTGTCAACAAGATTCGCGGTACCCTGCATGTAGCAGCAGTCAAAGCTCCGGGCTTCGGCGACCGCCGCAAGGCCATGCTGGAGGATATCGCCATTCTTACCGGCGGCAAGATGATTTCCGAAGACATGGGCCTCAAACTGGAAAACGTGAAGCTCGAGGATTTAGGCCGTGCCAAGAAAATCACCATCGACAAAGACAATACCACCATTATTGACGGTGCCGGTTCCAGAAAAGATCTGGAAGGCCGCGTGAAGCAGATTCGCGCCCAGATTGAAGAAACGACTTCCGATTATGACAAGGAGAAGTTGCAGGAAAGACTGGCCAAACTTGTTGGCGGGGTTGCCGTGATCAAAGTTGGTGCCGCCACCGAAACCGAAATGAAAGAAAAGAAAGCCCGTGTGGAAGACGCTCTGCATGCCACCCGCGCCGCAGTGGAAGAAGGAATTGTTCCCGGCGGCGGAGTTGCTTACCTGCGTACACTGCCTGCCTTGTCCAAACTTTCTTTTGAAGGCGACGAGCAGATCGGTTTGAGTATCGTGAAGAAAGCAATCGAAGAGCCGATCAAAATGATCGCCTGCAATGCCGGTATGGAAGGCAGCATCGTTGTAGAAAAAGTAAAAGAGAAGAAAGGTGCTTTTGGCTTCAACGCCCGCACCGATCAGTATGAAGATATGCTGGATGCCGGTGTCATTGATCCGACCAAGGTTACCCGTTTTGCTCTGCAGAACGCCACCTCAGTTGCTTCTCTGCTTCTGACCACCCAGTGCATGATCGCCGACAAACCCGAAGAGAAGGGTGCCGGCGGAATGCCGGCAATGCCTCCCGGCGGCGGATATCCCGGCATGGGAATGTAAGAAAAGTCGTTTAGCTTTCAACCGGCAAACGACGGGAAAACAATTAAAGCCCCTTGCCCTTTGCGGCAAGGGGCTTTTTTATTCAGTCGTTTGGCTGTTCTAACGGTTTGCCTTTTTTCAGGGTAAGAATGGCGAGTGTGATAAAAATCAGCACGAAGATATTGATCAGCCAGAGATACCGGTAAGATCCGAAATGATCGTAGATAAATCCGCCCAGAATCGGGCCGATGCTACCCCCGGCGCCAATAAAAAACGTCAGCAAACCGTAAATGGAGCCGAGAACGTGCCGGCCGAAGCGGTGAGCGGCAACAATGGGCACGACCGGCGCCAGTGAGCCGTAGCCGAATCCGAACAGCAGAGCAAAGCAATAAAGTCCTCCGACGCTGCGGGCGTTGATCAGCAGAATCATGCTGACCAGCATGAAACTCGAAGCCAGGCAGAAGGAGTATTTGGGATCTCTGATGCGGTCGCTGAACCATCCATAAAAGAACTGCCCGATAAACCCGGTGAGACTGATTGCCGCCAGAGAAGATGCCGCCGCAATGTTGCCGATTCCGTTGTCCGTGGCGTAAGCGACCTGGTGCACGAAAACCGACATGGTGACCATGAAAGCCAGGCCCTGGCAGATGGCAAGCGTCCAGAACCGGGAGTCTTTAAAAATGATCCGCGTGGAAATTTTACCGGCTGTTTGCGGCGGCGATGCCTGATGGGGTATGGCAGTTTTGTCGCCGTCGGGCAGCAGGCCGTGCGCTTCCGGATTCGTTTTGCGCAGCAGCGTCTGGGAAACGATGAGTCCGATAAAGAAGATGATCAAGCCCAGGGCGATCAGCCCCGTCCGCCAGCCGAAGAAATTTACCACATAGCCGGCCAGGGGCGTGAGGATGATTGTTCCGAAACTTATGCCGGTGGATGTTATGCCGATAGCCAGTCCCCGTTTTTTGATGAACCATTTGCCTACGGAAGACGTGCAGGCGACCACGCCCATGCCGGTTGTTCCCAATCCGACCAGCAAACCGTAGGTAATGCAAAAAGCAAAGGGAGTGTCGATAAAGCCGGTCAGAATGTAGCCAGCGGCGGCAAGCGCAGCTCCCGCCGTTATAATCCAGCGGGGCGCTATGCGATCCAGCATCCGGCCGACGAAAATGGCGCCGATGGAATAAAGCGCGATATTGATTGTGGCGGCAAGCGATATTACCGAACGCGACCAGGAAAGGTCTTCGGCAAGCGGCTTGAGAAAAACACCGAAGCAATAACGGGCGCCGTAGTTTATGGCCATTACAAAAAATGCGCCCGCTACGATGAACCATCCCCAGAAAATTTCCCGATCTTTTCCCATTGTCCTGTTTACCGGTAAGTCGGAAGACTGACCGCTGATAATTTTTTGCGACTTCCTTTACCATTAAATGGCTTTATGATACATACAAAAAGTAAAAATTTTATAACCAAGAGGTATCATTATCAAAAAGGACAAACACTTTGCCCCTTCCGCGAAGAGACTTCACCGGGGTAAAAAAAGGCGAAAGTCATCCGCTTCCTTTCTGAAGCCGGAAATCGATCCGGCGCTGAAAAATATACTGGCGAAGATCGGCAAACCGGAAGAAACGGCTTTCGTGCCCGACGAATATCAGACGGAAGCCCTGCGGGCGATTAAAAGAACCGACTGTCTGGTCATCGCACCGACCGGCGCCGGGAAAACCTGGATCGCCCGCGAAGCCATCCTGGCGGTGCTGGAAAATGGCGGACGCGCCTGGTATGCCTCGCCGCTCAAAGCACTGTCCAATTCCAAATGGGTGGAATTCGGGCTCCATTTTGAAAAGGAAAATGTAGGTATCATTACCGGCGACACCAAGGAAAATACGGAGGCGCCGATCATCGTCGGCACGACGGAAATTTTGCGCAATCAGCTTTATGATGCCATGTACGAAGGGGCTGATCTGGGCTGCGATCTGGTAATTCTGGACGAGGCTCATTTCTTGGGCGATTACGACCGCGGCGTGGTTTGGGAGGAAATCATGACTTTTCTGCCGGTGCGCGTCAATCTGCTTCTGTTGTCGGCGACCATCGGCAACGGTGAAGAAATAGCGGCGTGGCTGGAAACAATCCGCAGGAAAACATGCGCAGTTATCAAGGAAGAAAAACGTCCCGTGCCGCTTTACCCTTTGTTCCTGCATCCTTCCGGACGCCTTTTGCCGTTGCTGGAGGACAGGAAATTATCCGCGCCCGTGACCAGATTTCTGGAAAAAGAATGCTCCGCGCACAGAGCAGCGGGGCGTCTGCCCGATTACGGCGGCATCATCCGCATTCTGGAGAAGTTTAATCTGCTGCCGGCGATATTTTTTCTGAAGTCGCGTGCGGAATGCGACGCCGCACTGAACGCGGCGGCGGATCTCCGGCCGCAGATCGAATCAGGGCGCTTTCCGGAAACATTGGAAGAATTGCTGCAGCGGTATCCGGCGCTGCAAAGCCACCGGCAATGGAAAATCCTCCGGCGATTCGGACTGGCTGCCCATCACGGGGGGCAGTTGCCGGCCTGGAAATTCGTCGTGGAGGAAATGATGAAAGAGGGCCACCTGCGGGTCATCTTTGCCACCTCGACAATAGCGGCAGGCGTAAATTTTCCGGCGCGGACGATAGTGCTGTTCAACTCCGATTTATTCAACGGCCATAATTTTAATCCAATGAATGCAACGGAATTCCGGCAGATGACGGGACGGGCAGGCAGGCGCGGGCGGGATAAAATAGGATTTATGCTGGCGGTGAGTGGCCGGTTTATGGATTTAATCCATGTGAAAAAACTGCTCTTTCGCGCTCCGGAAGATATCATGAGCCAGTTAAAAAATGATTTTGCGATGGTGCTCAATCTGCTTTTGTCGCAAACGCCTTTCGACATACATAATATTTTTGATAAATCCTTGGCTGCCTATCAGCAGACGAAACGACGGCCGGCGATCGAAGCACGGGCGGCCAAAAGCATCTGGGATGATTTTTGCCGGCATCTGGCTTTCTTGA
>CAYYBK010000008.1:0-17801 GCA_964470015.1 uncultured Syntrophales bacterium | reverse complement strand
GGTTTCGTCGGCGGGGAAGACCGGCTGACGGAAGATGGAAAATGGGCGGCAAAGCTGCGGCTGGATCAGCCCGTCTTGGTTGCCGAGTGCCTGCGGAAGGGGATATTCCCTTCCGCAAACGAAAAACTTATGGCGGCTATTGTTTCCATGTTTGCCTACGACCGGGACAACGAAATCAGGGTGGAGCTGAAAAACATTTCGCCGCAATTGCTGACGGCATTGAAAGGCGCGATTGCAGCCGTGCGCCCGCTGGCAAAGCGTCTGGATGATGCAGGTTTCGCCGTATCGCCGCTTTATCCGGCGGCCGGCGCCGCCATGTATTCCTGGGCACAGGGGCGTGATTGGGACAATCTGATCAAGGCTACGGGAATTGCCGAAGGCGACATGGCAACGCTTGTTTTGCGCACGGCGGACAATCTGCGGCAGCTTGGCGCATTGAAGGAAACACATCCCGACATTGCCGCCTGTGCCTTCCGGGCGCGAGAGTTGATATTAAGAGAGCCGGTGCTCTTTGTCTGATTAATAAATTTTTTGAATGCGCATTTTTGTTTTAATTCCCGTTCATCGGGGGCGGGAAAAGTAATGGTAATGCTATGTCCGAATTTAGAATGATCACCGATTTTACGCCGAAGGGAGATCAGCCGCAGGCGATTGACGCGCTGATTCGCGGCCTCCGGGCGGGCAAGGGGCATCAGGTATTGCTCGGTGTCACCGGTTCCGGAAAAACCTTTACTATCGCCAATGTCGTTGCGGCCGTTCAGCGGCCGACGCTTGTCATTGCACATAATAAAACGCTGGCTGCTCAGTTGTATGAGGAATTCAAAGGCCTTTTCCCTGACAACGCCGTGGAATATTTTGTCAGCTATTACGACTACTACCAGCCGGAGGCGTATCTTCCGGCAACCGATACTTATATAGAAAAGGATTCTGCGATTAATGAGGAGATAGACAAGCTGCGCCATTCGGCGACACATTCACTGCTGACGCGTCGCGATGTTATTATTGTTGCCAGTGTTTCCTGTATTTACGGTTTGGGATCGCCGGAGGCTTATTACGGCATGGTGGTACAGCTTGCAGAAGGAATGGAATTCCCGCGCGACGAGTTGCTCGGCAAGCTGGTGGAGATTCAGTATGAGCGCAACGATATCGACTTCCACCGCGGCACTTTCCGCGTCCGCGGCGATGTGGTGGAAATTTTTCCGCCTTATGAAGAAGAACAGGCGCTGCGGCTGGAGTATTTCGGCGACACCATTGAATCCATGTCGCTGGTTGATCCGCTGCGCGGGAAAAAAATAAGCGCCGTCGGCAGGATGGCCGTTTATCCGGGCAGCCATTACGTAACCACCCGGGATAATCTGCAGCGGGCGATTGGTGACATCAAAGCGGAACTTGCTTTGCGGCTTGCCGAACTTAAAGAACAGAATAAACTGCTGGAAATGCAGCGTCTCGAGCAGCGCACCAACTTTGATCTTGAGATAATGCAGGAGATGGGCTACTGCCAGGGCATTGAAAACTATTCGCGCCATCTTACGGCGCGTAAGCCGGGCGAGCCGCCGCCGACTTTAATGGAATATCTTCCCGCGGATGCCCTGGTTGTCATTGACGAAAGTCATGCTACGCTGCCGCAGCTCGGCGGCATGTATCGCGGCGACCGCTCCCGCAAGGAAACACTGGTGCAATACGGCTTCCGCCTGCCGTCGGCCCTGGATAACCGTCCGCTGCGTTTCGAAGAGTATGAGGCATTGAAAAGCCAGCGAATTTACGTTTCGGCGACTCCGGCCGCTTATGAGCTGGAAAAGGCGCAGGGCAAAAAGGTTGAGCAGATAATCCGCCCCACGGGTCTGATGGATCCGGAGATCGAAATCAGGCCGGTGAAGCATCAGGTGGATGATCTTCTGGAAGAGATCAGGCAGCGGGCAAAAAGGAATGAAAGGGTGCTGGTTACGACTCTTACCAAGCGGATGGCGGAAAATCTGACGGATTATTATTCCGGGTTTGGCGTCCGTGTCCGCTATCTGCATTCCGACATTCATACGCTGGAGCGCGTGGAGATTATCCGCGATTTGCGGCTGGGAGAATTTGACGTGCTGATCGGCGTAAATCTTTTGCGGGAAGGATTGGATATTCCGGAAGTGGCGCTCGTGGCGATTCTTGACGCCGACAAGGAGGGTTTTCTGCGGTCGGAGCGTTCGCTTATCCAGACCAGCGGCCGTGCGGCGCGGAATGTGGCGGGCAAGGTTGTCATGTATGCGGATACGATTACCAGATCCATTCAGGCCTGTCTGGATGAAACCAGCCGCCGCAGGCTTATCCAGCAGCAATACAACAGTGAAAACAATATTACGCCGGAGACAATCAAAAAGACGATCAGCAACGTGCTTGGTTCGATTTACGAGGCCGATTATGTAACCGTGCCGGCCCGAAGGAAAGACAGGCCAATGCCTCTTAAAGAAGAGAATTTACCCGAGCTGATTGCCGGACTTACGAAAGAAATGAAGGAAGCGGCGCAAAATATGGAATTCGAGCGTGCCGCCGCCCTGCGTGATGAAATTAAAGAGCTCAATAAAATTCTGATGGAAATGGTTTGATTATATTTTATTGTCTGTTGCGGAGAGATACGGAAGAGGGCGGCAAAATAAAAATTCTTCCGGAAGCGGCTTGAGCACAACGACATTATTGAGCCAAATAAATTATGCAATTATCCGCAAGATTTAAAAAACTATGCCGGAAAATAATTTGTTAAAAGAAAAAGTTGCCCTTGCGCCGCGCTGCGCCGGCGTATATTTGATGAAGGACGCCGCCGGAAAAATAATCTATATCGGCAAGGCCAACGATTTAAAAAGCCGCGTCAATTCATATTTTACGGGCAAGGATACGCGGCCGATGGCGCCTTTTTTGCTCTCCCGCATCAGCGATATCGAATTCATCAACACCGCTACGGAAAAAGAGGCGCTCATCCTGGAAAACAATTTAATCAAGCAGCATCATCCCCGTTACAATGTCATCATGCGTGATGATAAAACCTATTATCATCTCTGCCTCGATCCTGATGAATATTTTCCTCGTCTGCAGCTGGTGCGCCGGATGCAAAATAAAAGAGCACGCTACTTCGGCCCCTATCCTTCGGGCGGGGCGGCCAAAGAAGCGCTGCGATTTGTTTTATCCATATTCCCGCTGCGTACCTGCCGCGACCGCGATTTTCAGCTCAGACGCCGGCCCTGCCTGGAATACCAGATCAGGCGCTGTCCGGCACCCTGCGCGCAGTTGATTGATGAGGACGGCTACAATAAGCTGGTGATAGGAGCTTTGGCTTTTCTCGGCGGGCACGGCCGCCGGCTGATTGCGGATTTGAAAACCAGCATGGATGAAGCTGCGGAGAAACTTCATTATGAAGAGGCGGCGCGTCTGCGTGACCGCATTGCCGCACTAAATCATGTGCTGGAAAAACAAAATGTCGCTTGGACGGCCGGCCGCGATCAGGATGTCTTCGGCGTTTATGAAACGGCGGGGCATTTTCAGTTGTGCCTTTTGTTTGTTCGCGGCGGCAAATTGCTGGGCAAGAAATCCCTGGCACCGGTAAAAAGCCCGGCGGACATGGCGGAAGTCCTTTCGGCGGTTATCAGGCAGTATTATGACGGCGGAGCGGATATCCCGCCGGAAGTGATCGTGCCTTTGAACTTGCCGGATGCCGCCATAATCGCGGAATGGCTCTCCGATAAAAAGGGGATGAAGGTTGGTCTTGCCGTGCCGGTCAGGGGGGACAAAAAAAATCTGCTGGAGTTGGCGCAAAACAACGCCCGCAGCATCTGGGAGCAGGAGCATAAAAAAGACGAGCAAAAGACCGGTGCCCTGAAGATACTGCAGGAGAAACTATTGCTGAAAAATCTGCCGCGGCGCATTGAATGCTACGATATTTCCAATATTGGCGGCAGCCACGCCGTCGGTTCCATGGTTGTCTTGCAGGACGGTGAACCGGATAAATCAGGCTACCGCCGTTTCCGGATCAGAACGGTGCGGGGGGCGGATGATTATGCCATGATGCGGGAGGTATTGAGCCGGCGGTTTGCACGGTCGGAAGAGCTGCCGGATTTAATTGTTGTTGACGGCGGGAAAGGACAGTTGAATATTGCGCTGGCGGTGCTCAAAGAATTGCAGATTGATATCGGAGCGGTAGGCCTGGCAAAAGAAGGGCGCAGCCTGCCGGGGCGCGGAAGTTCGGCGGATAAATCCGCAGACAGGGTGTTTTTACCGAAGCGCAAGAATCCGCTGTTTCTTCTCCGCTGGCCGCATGCCCTGGCATTATTGCAGAGAGTGCGCGATGAGGCGCATCGGTTTGCCGTGGCCTATCATCGCCGGCTGAAAGAAAAATATGATTTAATGTCCGTTCTGGATAATATCCCCGACATCGGAGCGGAACGCAGGAAGTCTCTGCTAAAGCATTTTGAAGCGGTCAGCCGGATCGGGCAGGCAACTTGTGCCGAACTGCAGCAGGTTGAAGGTATCGGCAGGGAGCTGGCGGAGAAAATACACGCTTATTTCTCGGTGCGTGGTCATGAGCGGGAAGGGCATGAATGACTGCCGCGCCGAAAAGCGAAAGTGCCGGATGTATTTACCGCCTTAAAAAATAAAAATTGAAGGTCTTTTAAAAAAATGGATTTAATAACGGTCTTCATTATCGCCGTCGGGCTGGGGATCGATGCGTTTTCCGTCGCTATCGGCATCGGTGCGGCCAATGAGAAAAAGTCCTGGCCGCCTGTTTTGCGTCTGGCTTCCGCCTTCGGCGCGTTTCAGTTTTTCATGCCGGTTGCCGGCTGGTTTGCCGGTCTTACTGTTGTCAGCATTATTGACAGTTACGACCATTGGGTGGCCTTCGTCCTGCTGGCTTTTGTCGGCGGCAAGATGATTCGCGAGGGCTTTGCGGAAGAAAAAGAGGAAGAAAAAACCGACCGGACCAAAGGGATGCCGTTGTTACTTCTCTCCATCGCTACCAGTATTGATGCCCTGGCCGTCGGGTTCAGCTTTTCTTTACTGAAAACGCAGATTATAATACCGGCGGTGATCATCGGGCTGGTCTGCTTTGCCATGACTGCTGTTGGTATGCTCTTCGGCAAAGTCCTGGCGGGAATTTTCGGCAAAAAAGTCGAGATATTCGGCGGGGCGGTGTTGATTGCCATCGGTATTAAAATTCTAATTGATCATCTGTAACCGGTAAGCTCTTTTGCGGTGGCGGTAAAGGACGGGGACATTGGAGGCAGCCGCAAATCCCGTGCCGGTGGAAAAATAAAAGGAGGGAAAAACATGAATTACCAGCTTGTCGGTGTCGGCGAAGAATACATCGGGGTTGTCTGGCGGGAAAACGGCGCCCGCCCGCAGATCGAGCACATTTTCCTGCCGCAGCGGAAGGCCGCGGTTGTTGCCGCGATTAAAAAAGCATTTCCCGCGGTTGCCGTCCGGGAGCGGAAAATGCCCGGCATTATTGCCCGGCAAATTGCGGAAATTTATTCCGGCCGCGAAGTCAGGCTTGATTATTCCATCTTGAATCTGCAGCAACTGTCTGAATTTGCCAGGAAAGTGCTGCGCGAAACATGCAAAATACCGCGAGGCAAGGTTGCCACTTATTCCGGCCTGGCGGCGAAAATCGGCAGCCCGCAAGCGGCGCGCGCCGTCGGTACGGCGCTGGCGAATAATCCCCTGCCGCTGCTTATCCCCTGTCACCGGGTGGTCAGGGCGGACGGTTCTCTGGGGGGCTTCGGCGGCGGGTTAAAGATGAAGAAGGCGCTGCTGACAAGAGAAGGCGTTGCTTTCGATGCTTCAGGGAAAAAGTGCCTTTGACGGAAAAAAGCCCTACCGGGGGGAAACGTACGGCAAAGACAGCTCACCGGACGAAATTTTTTTGATCAGCTTTTGCCGCGGGGCGCGCTTCTGGTAACGGCCAGATTGTCGCGATGGATGACTTCGTCATAATCCTTATGCCCCAGCACCTGGGCGATCCGGGCCGTTTTCAGGCCCATAATTTTGCGGATTTCAGCGGAGCTGTAATTGACAAGTCCTTTTGCAACCGTCGTTCCTTCCCGGTCGATGCAGCTTACCGGGTCGCCGACGGCAAAATCGCCCTCGACATTGATAATGCCCGAAGGAAGCAGGCTCCTGCCCTTTTCCAGCAGGGCCTTGCAGGCGCCGTCATCGACAACCAGTTTCCCGCGGGAGTGGAGCGTAAACGCAATCCAGTATTTTTTACTGTTCAGGCGCTCCGCCACAGGCAAGAAAAGAGTGCCGATCTCTTTGCCGGCGATGATATCGGTTAAAATATTTTTCTTTTTGCCGGGGGCGATAATGCAGGGGATTCCGATCGCCGTTACTTTTTTGGCGGCGAGCACCTTGCTCTTCATTCCGCCCGTGCCCACGGACGATGTTTCCGCAGTGGCGATGGACTCTATTTCCTCGGTGAATTCGGAGACCAGGGGAATAAGCTTTGCTTTTTTAAATTCCGCCGGATTGGAATCATAGAGACCGGCCGTGCTGGTGAGATTAATAAAAAGATCGGCTTCTACGATATTGGCGATCATTGCCGCCAGGTTGTCATTGTCGCCGAATTTTATTTCGTCCACGGCGACGCTGTCATTTTCATTGATGATGGGTGTTACCTGCCACTCCATCAGCGTGGAAAGGGTGTTGCGGACATTGAGAAACCGCTGCCGGTCGGTGAGATCGGAAAGAGTGAGCAGCAGCTGGGCGACGTAAAGGCCGTTTTTTTCAAATGATTTGGAATAAACCCGCATCAAGCGCCCCTGTCCGACGGCCGCCGCGGCCTGTTTCTCCGGAATGCTTTTCAGCCTGCCGGTTATATTGAGCCGGTGTTTGCCGGAGGCAATCGCTCCGGAAGTTACCAAAACGATCGCGTATCCGTTCTTGATCAGTTCCGACATTTCCGCGACCAGCGCATCGATGATCTTCAAATCGAGGCCTTCTGCACCGGTCAGTACGGCGGAACCTACTTTGATGAGTATTTTTTTTGCATTGGCGAGTGTTTCTTGACGGATGCTTTTCATTGCTGTTTCTGCGTTTGGCTTAGAATCTCCACCATCTTATTGAGTATTTTCGTCAGACCTTCACCGGTTGCCGCGGAAAAAGGATAAAGCATTATGCCTTCTTTTTTTGCCCGTTCCCGCACATGGGGCAGATCGATCTTGTTGAGCGCAGCAATCTGCGGCTTCTCCAGCAGCAGCGGATTGTAAAATCCGAGCTCCCTGTTTATTGCCTGGTAGTTGGCCCAGCCGTCCGTATCCGGTTCCGTCGCAATGTCGATGATATGCAGCAGGAGAGAAGTTCTTTCTATATGCTTGAGGAACTGAATGCCCATGCCGTGGCCCTCATGAGCTCCGGCGATCAATCCCGGAATGTCGGCCATGACGAAGCTGCTGCTGTTGCCGTGTTTAACAACTCCGAGGTGCGGCGTGAGAGTCGTAAAGGGATAATCGGCGACTTTTGGCCGGGCTGCGGAAACGCGGGAGATGAATGTTGATTTGCCGGCGTTGGGGAAACCGACGATGCCGACATCGGCAAGCAGTTTTAATTCCAGTTTGAGCCAGCATTCGTCGCCGGGCATGCCTTCCTGGGCAAAGCGTGGCGTTTGATGCGTGGCGGTGGCGAAATGTGCGTTGCCCTTGCCGCCGATACCGCCCCGGGCGCCGACGTAAGTGTCGCCGGTGGCGGACAAATCAGCCAGTATTTCTCCGGTTTCAAAATTCTTGATGACGGTGCCCACCGGAACGGTGATTTCCAGATCTTCGGCGCTCTTGCCGCTGCGGTTGCTTCCCGCACCATGGCCGCCGTTTTTGGCCAGGAACTGCTGCTGATACCTCAGATCAAGTAAAGTGTGGTGGCTTTCCGCGGCGCGGAAAATTACGTCGCCGCCCCGGCCGCCCTCGCCGCCGTCCGGACCGCCGCGGGGAACGTATTTTTCTCTGCGGAAACTTACACATCCCGCCCCGCCGTGTCCCGCCCTGATAAAAATCTTTACTTCGTCCACAAATTTCATGATTGATTCCTGGTTAAGTCAAAGCGTTGTCTTTGCCGGCCTTGACGGAATTTCCCTCTGCGTATGTAAGCAATCCGCCCTGGTTCCTGCTGTGCCGAATATCATCTTTGATTCAGAAATGAAATAATCTATTTACTATCGGGGGAAATTAGCCAAAAAAAAGGCGCTTTGTTCGGAAGCGCCTTTCCATCGAAAAAATATCGTTATTTGCTGTTATACTGCGTAAACGCTTACTTTCTTTCTTGTTTTATCGAGTCTTTCAAATTTTACAATGCCGTCGATCAGGGAGTAAAGGGTAAAATCCTTGCCCAACCCGACATTGTTGCCCGGATGAATTTTTGTTCCTACCTGCCGCACGATGATGGATCCGGCATGGATTTTTTCGCCGCCGAATACTTTTACTCCGCGCCGCTGGGAATTGCTGTCTCTGCCGTTGCGGGAGCTTCCCTGTCCTTTTTTATGTGCCATGACTTCCTCCGCTTACATCGAAATCTTCTTTATTTTCATGCTGGTCAATTCCTGACGGTGCCCGGTTTTCTTTTTGAATCCCTTGCGGCGCGTCATTTTGAAAACATGAATTTTCGGGCCTTTCTTCTGCCGGACGATTTCGCCTGTAACAGTAGCTCCTTCCACAAAAGGTCGCCCTACTTTGATGTTTTTATCATCGGCAACCATCAGCACCTGGTCGAAAACGATTTCCGTGCCTTTGTCGCCCGCCAGTTTTTCTATGGATAAAACATCACCTTCGGTTACTTTGTGCTGTTTCCCACCTGTTTTTATGACTGCGTACATATTCGTATCCTTTATGAGTGTTAAGACCGCACCTTATAGTTAATTTGCGGCTGTTTGTCAACAAAATTTACTTTTTCCGCCGATTATTTTTAAATCCCCCGCAGCTGTTTTGCAAGATATTGAAATAATGGATAAAATGCTTTTACCGGAGCAGTGTCCGTGTTTTTAAAATGCGGATGGGCTTATCCGCTTCCGTCGCGTAGCCCAAAACATGGGTGATGATGTCGCCGGGTCTGGCCGATCCCTGTTGCGAGTGCCGGACGGTTAAATCCACTTTTCTGTTTTCCGGATCGATAGCCATTTTCTCCACATAGGGACGAATGTTTTTCAAAACATTTTTCCCCTTTGTTTTTCGCTCAATATGAAACGCATCGGCGGCAAGAAAAGTCCTGATTTTATCTGTCAGGACGGCTAAATGCGCGGAATCAGTATCGGCGGGAAGATGCAATTCGTAAGAAAAGCCCCGCAGCGCCTGCGCCAGATCTTTTTCGCCCTCAGCCAGTTTTCTTATTTCCAGTATTCTTACACCGCCCGGCAGGGCGTTGTTTATTTCTTCCTGCAGGGAGGCCAAATCCGCCCGATAATCCTGCGCCGTGAGATCGAAGAACTCCTGCGCGCTTTCCATGCCGACGGAGGTCGCCGTTGCAAACGAAATTTTCGGATGGGGATGAAACCCGGAGGAATAACGCAATTCGAGGCTGCTGCGGCGCAGACCGCGCAGGAGGGCGGCAGACAGCTCCAGGTGCGAGAGCAGCCCGGCGCGGCCGGTTTTGGAGAATGTCAGGCGGTAATTGCTTTCCGCGCCGCCGGAATGTTCTCTGACGGACGGCGCCGGCGCCGCGCCAGGAACTGCTTTACCGGCGGCGATATTTTTTATGTCGAGGAAATCGCAGGTCCCGCAATTCTGGCAGCCGTCAAAACGGCAGTCTGCTGTTGGCTTTCCGTCCGTTGCCTTCTGCTTTTCGGCCAGGAGAAATTCACGGCTTACACCGCAGTAGATATTGTCCCAGGGCAGTTCTTCCGCCGTGTCTCTCGTGCGCAGATAGTTTTCTGGGTTGATACCCGTTGCAGCCATAGATTCCTGCCAGCGGTCGAAGCGCAAAAGTTCCGTCCAGCCGTCAAAACGGCAGCCCCGCCGGAAGGCCTCCTCTAAAAGGGCGCCCAGCTTTTCATCCCCGCGGGAAAACAATCCCTCCAGTATGCTTATTCGGGAGTCGTGCCATTTTACGCTGAGATTGCGGTTCCGGATGTGCTGGCGGATAAAATCCTGTTTGGCCTGCGTTTCGGAAAGGGAGATCTGGCGGTGCCATTGAAAAGGAGTGTGCGGTTTGGGAACAAATGTCGACAGGCTGACGGCAACCTGCCCCCGGTTTTTCGCCGCACGCAGAGCCTGATACGCCAGGTCAACGATGCCGGCCAAATCTTCCTCCGTTTCCTGCGGCAGACCGATCATGAAATAGAGCTTAATGGATTTCCAGCCGGCGGTGAATACCTTGTCTACCGACGAGAGTAAATCTGCGGCGGTGTTGCCTTTATTAATGACCGTGCGCATTTTATCGGTACCTGCTTCCGGGGCCAGTGTAAAGCTCGTTTTACGGGTGCGTCTGATCTCTTCGATCAGGGCTGTGGTGAGCGATTCCACCCGCAGCGAAGGTAACGCCAGTGCCACCCGCCGTGCGTTATAACGGTTCATGAGATTTTGCAGGAGCGTTTCGAGGGCGCTGTAATCACCGGCGCTCAGTGATAACAGCGATACTTCGTCATGGCCCGTTGCAGCAAGCAGTTGCTCCGCCATTTTTTCCAGCAGGGCCGTATTCCTCTCCCGGTAGGGCCGCCAGAGCATGCCGGCCTGACAGAAGCGGCAGCCCCGGGTGCAGCCGCGGGCGATTTCCAGCACAATCCGGTCGTGGACGGTCTGCATTAAAGGAACAACCGGTCTTGCCGGATGCGCCCAGTCATTGAGGTCGGCAACAGTCCTCTTTTTAATTATCTGCTTTTTATCGTGATAAGCGGGAGCATAAATACCGGGAATCCTCGCCAGTTCGCCGATAAGCTCCGTCCGGGTAAGTTTTTCTCTTTTACCCTGGCGCAAGGCGGCCGCTATTTCTCCGACAGCTTCTTCCCCTTCGCCGATGACGAAAACATCGATAAAGTCAACGAGGGGCGCCGGATTGAAGCAGCATGGGCCGCCGGCGATGATCAGCGGATCATGTTCGCGGCGGTCGTCCCGGTGCAGCGGTATTCCGGCCAGATCCAGCATGTTCAAAACGTTCGTATAGGATAGTTCGTATTGCAGCGAGAAACCGACGGCGTCAAACTCTTTCAGCGGCGTCCGCGTTTCCAGCGAGGTAAGCGGGAGGCGGTTTTCCCTTAACTGTCTTTCCCTGTCCGGCCAGGGGGCAAAACATCTTTGCGCGGAGACGAAAGGCAGATCGTTCAGTATCGAATAGAGTATCTGCATGCCGAGATGAGACATTCCCACTTCATAGGAATCAGGAAAGGCCAGCAAAAAAAGGACTTCGGCATTGCTTTTAGATATGGAATTTACTTCTGCGCCGAGATAGCGGCTGGGCTTCTCCACACGCAGCAAAAGCTCGTCATATTTGTAATCGGTCATGTTTCCTTGTCTGCTTTGGTCCGATACTTGTAAGGATTTTTCCTGATATCCCGGAGCATTGCCTGGGCCATCTTTTGGGAAAAATTTTCCGCTCCGAGATAATTGAGCGAGTTGTTTTTGAAAGTCTGGACTAATTCCGTGCGCACGGCGTTGCGGCGCTCTTTGCTGACGAATGTTCTTTCCATTTTATATTCGTAGGTCAGTGTATTGCCGAAGATATCGGCAACCTGCCGGTAGCTTTCCTCATCCGCGAAGAATGATTTTTCCAGGTTGATTTCCGCCTGAAAAGAAATTTCCACCTTGACCGTATCGGCGGCTATCTCCCGCGACAAATCAAAAATATTTAACTGCAGTCCGTTGGGCAGCGCTATTTTTTCAATCAGTTTCATCTTTTTAATTCTCCGCATGCTCCTGTTGACGTGTTCCGTTTCGCCGGTATTAACATTTTTAAACTTGACCTGCAATCTTAATCCTTTTATACCGGAAACTGCAGATGGCGTTTCCGCGTCTTTAACGGAAAGACGGCGGCGATTGGAACATTGATGGATAAGGCGGGAAAAACCGCCGTCCGGAGCCTGCCGCCGGCGGATGGACGGATTCCGCTATTCTGCAGAATGACGGCCGATGGATCAAAATCTAACCACTTTTTGCCAGCCGGATGCACGGAAATCATGCGGCGCCTGCTGCGGGCTTTATAATTATGCCGACAGTTCTCTGCCCGCCCTTGCCGCAAGGCTCCGGGCGCGGACGCAGCGTTTCCGTGATATGGTGAAGGCTCCCGGCGACATGGAACGTTATGTGAACGCGACGTTTTTTTGTGAAGATTTTACTCCGCGCTATGAAGTTATTTATTGCTGCGAATTTTTGGGGTTTCTCGACGGTGACGAAAAAAAAGTCGGCTGTCTTTTGCATCCGGCGCAGAATTCCGGCCTGGATTTGCGTGCTGCGTCTTTTTACGGGCAGGAAACCTGTGCCGGCCATATCTGCCCCAGCCATCATTTCATCCCGCGAAATCAGGCGCAGATTTTGATCAAAATAGTCGACGACTGGTACCTCTACGGCCTTTGTTTAACGGATATTGATCTGGTGACGGAGTATTTTCGCCTGCTGGCGGATATGGTCGGAGGGGAGCTCTCGCCTCATGTTTTTGACAATCCGGCGTTGCGGGATATTGCCCGGGAGTTTTTTCAGTGGAAGACAAGCTGGCCTTACCGGTCGGAAGAAACCAACCGGCTCGGCAAGTATTATTTCGACGGTTCGCAGTATATGATCAGCTATATCGACTATGCGCGATGCGGCCGCGAAACTTCACCGTTCGACAGAATCTTTATGAGCCTTTCCTCCGTTTTCCATAATGCCGGTGAAATCGCCGCAGCGGAGGAGCTGGTCCGGAACAATATGCTGCGCTTTGCCTCTTCCTACCGAAAATGCTTCTGATTTTTTATTGACAGGGGGCTCGTATTTTGGCTAATGTAGCACGTCAAACAGTTTGATGGATTCCCTTTATGGAAAAAATGCAGAAGAAAATCCTTTTTCCCCGTGATGCCATTAAAAAACGTGTAGAAGAACTCGCCGGCCGTATTTCCGCTGATTACAAGGACCGCGAACTGATCGTGATCGGCATTCTGAAAGGTGCCTTTGTTTTCATGGCGGATCTGATCCGGGCGTTCAGCATTCCCTGCAGAATTGATTTTGTCCGCGTGGCCAGTTATGGTGCCGGAACGGAAAGCTCGGGAAGGGTTGTACTCACCAAGGACATCGAAACATCCATTAAGGGCCGTGATATTCTGATCGTGGAGGATATTGTCGATACGGGTCTGACGCTGGCTTATCTGGTGAACTGGCTGAAAGAAAGAAATCCGCAATCGCTGAAAGTATGTGCTTTTCTGGATAAGCGGAAAAGAAGAAAGGTTGCTTTTGAAGCCGACTATGTCGGTTTTACCATTGATGATGGTTTTGTGGTCGGCTACGGGCTGGATTTCAATGAGCAGTCCCGTTTTTTGCCGGAAGTTTATATCATCGACCAGCAGCAGGTGGATAAAAAATGATGATCGTTCAATGCAGACAATGCCGGACAAAATTTCGTTTTGATGATGCGCAGCTGGAAGGCGACGGAATCTGGATGCGGTGCAGCCGTTGCCAGCACGTTTTCTTCCAGGATAATCCGCATGCCGTAAAGTCCGCTCCGGAACCGGCGCCCCTGATCCAGCCGCCGCCGGTAAAGGCCGTTCCCGTGCAGAAGGAGGAGGCTGTTCCGGACGCGGCGCCTGTCGTTTCCGGCGATGACGATGTTGCCCGCTTCATTGATGATGTCATGAAAGTGCAGAGCACGGCAGATGAACAACCTGTTCCGGAAATAGAGAAAGGGCTAAAAGAAGAAAAACCGGCAGAGGGCCCCTCCATTGCCGATGAATTGCTGCTGGAAAAAGACGAGCCGCAGGAGAAAAAATCTTCCGGCAGAGGCTTCTGGCGCGTCTTGAAAATCGTGGCCTGGGCCGTTCTGGTCATTATCGTCATTCCGGCGGTTATTTATTTCTTTGTTTTGCCGCAGACGGGTGACCGGATACTGAAGGTCATCAACAGGTATGTCGATCTCGGCTTCCGGGACACCGACCAGCCGGAAATTGTTACGGGGCAGGTAAAATTGCAGGATATAAGGCAGCGGATTTTGAACAACAATATTTTAGGCCCCATCCGTGTTGTCGAAGGCGTGGCGGTCAATCAGGCCGACTATCCGATTTCCCGCATCGCCGTAAAAGGGGAAATTGTCGATGCCTATGCGGTTGTTTTGGGGGAACGCACCACTTACGCCGGGAATATTGTGACCGATGAGGAATTGACAATGCTTTCGGAAGAGGAGCTGCTGAAAAAATTTTCCCGGCCGGAAGGCGGCAATAATTCCAACGATAAAATCATGCCGAAAGGGATGATTCCCTTCATGATCGTTTTCAGCCGCGAGCCTGCCGGGGTGATTAAAACCACTGTCCGGACAGTGGGTGCGGAACGTCTGCTTTCGCATTGAAAACCGTTATTACCTGAGAAGCCGCCGTTCGCTCATCCTGCCGGCGGTGCGGCCGAGCGGGAAAAGCAATTGCGCGGCCGCCGGGAATCATTTTCCCGCCGCGGCGGTTCGTGCGAACAGGAAAATATACAAGCGGGGAGCTGAAACAGACGGCCCGTATCCGTCCGGAAAAATAAGGCCGGTGTCTCCGGCGGCCAGTAAATAAAAAAGGCGCGTTTCGCACGCGCCTTTTTATTTGGGGAATAATGAATCTTATCGGGGGCCGGCCGGACGTGCCGTTCCGGATGCTGTTCCCGTGAATGATCCGGAGGCGCCGCCGCTGCCGCCGTTAAGCAGGCCCGCCGCTCCGCCGCCGAAATCGATGGCGGTGGCGGGAGTGGCCATCGTTCCTGATCCGGTTATCTGGGCCGCCCATTTCCCGGTAGTCGTATCCCAGACCTTAGGCGTGAAGGTGGCGGAAACCGATGACATGTTCGTGCCATTGCTGCCCGTCAGGCTTACGGCCCGGGGCAGGGATTCGCCGAGATAAGGAGTAGTCCGATTATAATCGCCGCTCACGTTTTTCGTGGCAAAGATTTTGGGTGCCTGACCGGTGGAGTAGGCATAGAAGTTTACTCCCTGCATATTGACCGTCATTGAATCGCCGGTTTGTGTATAGCGGTTACCACTCAAGTCTATGGACCCGACGTTCACATAAGGAATATTCAGATCGACCAGCTTTTGCTGCCCGGCCGCCGTAGAGGCCATGTCCACGAAGGCGCCGGTTTCAATCCGCGTGCTGAGCGCGGTGCCGCTCCAGGTGCCCGAAGAGGCCAGATCGAACACGCCCTTGATCGTGCCACCGAAAACAAAGGTGGCGGCCGATTGCCAGTTGGTGGTGGCGCCGGCAACGTCGCCCCGGAAGTAACCGCCAGATGCGGAGGTCCAGCTTGTGGCGCTGGCATGCTCCGTGTAAACGATGCTTTCCGTGCCGGCGGTGGTGCCGGACACGGTGAAATTGTAATCAAAAACTACATTGCCCCGCGGATCGCTGTCATAGTTGCCGGAAAGAGCGGCCTTGCCGATGCCCCAGTTGTAGTTGCTGATGCTCAGATCGGATGCGCTCATGTTCGTGAGGGTCACTGCCGGGCCGTTGTAAAGTAAATTGCTGTAAGTGCCCGTGGCCAGTCCGGAGGAAGAGGAGCTGGTCCCCGACGCCACGAAAGTGCTGGCGGCGACGCCGGTGCCGGTCGCCATCTGAATGCGGTTCAAACCGCCCTGCTCGGCTTTGAATCCGTATTCCGCCGAGTAGAGCGGGCCGTAAACGTTGCCCCGCAGAACGCCGATGTTGCCGCTCGTATCCGCATAAAGCGAAAGCAGATCGGTGTTGACGATATAGGCGGGAGTCAGCAGCAGATGAGTATTCGAGAATCCCTTGTAAGCGCCGCCTTCGTTATTGGTGAGATAGCCCGACCCGGCGCTATAGTTGAAGCTGTTCCAGTTTCCGCTGATGACATTGTAAGTCGCAACGGAACCGTAGGTGCCGATCATGGTCAGCGCCGCCGGATCGGTGGTGGTCCAGATATTGGCGGTGGAGCCGAGAATGCCGCTCATCGGCGACGGCAATTCATTGGCGAAAACCAGCGGCGTCAATTGCAGCGTGCCGCTGCCGATGGAGGTATAAATATTGGAGGCGTCGTAATAGCCGGAGTGCTTCATTGTTACCGGGCCTTTGTAAACGGTGCCGAGGTAGGTGAAATCGCCGCTCATGCTTAATTCTTTTGTCGTTGTGTCTATCTGGCCCGTCAGATTTTCACTGTAAAGCGCCCCTTTCTTGATGGAATTGTAATTTATATAGCGTTTGCTGGAAAAACTGGTTAATCCGCTGCTGTTGTAATAGTCGCCGCTCATGGTGTAGCCGCCCCAGACGCCGATTTTGCCGCCCGTCACGTCGATGCCGCGGGCTTCGCTCTCGCAGCCGGTGGAATTACAGCTAAGATAGACAGAGCCGTCGGAATATAAGGAAACATTGCCGAATAACGGCAGGCTGAGGTTGCTCAAAATACTCAAGCTGAGCGTGGAAGGCGTTAAGCCGGAAGATGCAATCGCCGCTCCCTTGGTCAGTGTGCCGCTGCCGGCATAGGTATAGTTGGTCAGGGTGCCGGTGAGGGGCCCGGTCAGGAAACCCGCCTGCCCGTCGGTGTTGACATAGATCATGGAGACGAGCGCTTTGGCCTTACCGGCTGGCAGCGGCAGCCCCATGATATAACCGGAAACGCCGGAGTTGACCGTGGAATCGGTTTTAATATCCCCCTTGGCTAAACCGCCGGCGGGGTCGTCGGGCGTGCCGCCGGTTGATCCCGATATGTCCACCGTGAAGGTCGTGCCGCTGTCGGCAGACGTGCCGCTGATGGTGCCGTTGTCAATGGTATGGGTAAATGTTGCGTCGCCGGCGGTTATATTCGCGCTCAAGGCAATCTGCGGCGCCGGCGGCTGATTTGTGGTGAAACTGAGGCTGGTAGTTTCGCCGGGATTATTGCCGCTCATGGCTTTGACCCGCACCTTGATGTCTTTCGCGCCTTCATATGTCTTGTTGGCGTCGTAGGCGCTGTAGGTTGAACCGCCATCCTCGGAAACCTCGAGCGTCGCCCCGTCCACTCCCGAACCCAGAACAATTTTGTTGTTGGTGTCGTCGCTGCTGACGTCCGGCGCCGCCGGCGTGGTGGCCTGCGGCGTGAGTTGTATCGTTGTCGTCTGGTCGGTTGTTAAAGTTGGTCCGCTCAGTGTTGTGCTGAGCAGTGTGCCGGAGCCAGCTGGCGTGCCGTTATCGCCACCGCCCGTCGTACCGGTTGGGTCGGTGCCGCCTGTTGTTCCGGTGTCACCTGTCCCCCCGGTCGTTCCACCAGTCGTCCCCCCGGTTGTTCCGCCGGTCGTTCCACCGGATTTGCCGCTATCGCCACCGCCGGCATCACCTGATCCGCCGGATATTTCAGTGGAGTTTTTCAGATCGTTGAACTGTTTCTCGGAGATGCTCCTTAACTTCGGAGCCGTATCTTTGGAGATGAGGGCGCCCTGGCCGGCGTTGATCGTTATCGTTACAGGCGCCGGAGCCCCGGGAGCACCCGTGCCCGGTGCCGCGGGAACAAAAGTGGTCGCGACAACAGTCCCCTCAAGAACGGCCACGTCGGTCCGGCCGCTCATTTGACCGACGAAAAACTGGGTGCCGCGCACGCCACAGACCGATGTCGGCGTATGAATCTCGTATCGGCCGCCGCTCAGGCCGATGGACTTGACGATATTTTGAATCCGCCCCCGAAAGAGGTTGAAAACGCTGGAATTTTTGTTTTTCCCGG
>CAYYBK010000007.1:19767-22895 GCA_964470015.1 uncultured Syntrophales bacterium | reverse complement strand
ACTACGGGCAGAAGATTCTGGCGGCGGCACTCGCTGTTAAGAAGGATCCCAGGCATGCATAATTGCTTTTCCGTCTTGTGGGGAGGCGCGTATAATCCATAAGAGCCGTATTGCAATGGTTGCAGATTCTGCGGCTGACGCCTCCGAATAAATATACAACAAAACCATCTCAGCTGCCGCAATCCGGCCCTTATGCTTGCCGCAGCTTTTCCTCAACGGCAGCAAAAACCCGGGCGGGGGTGATGTCCCGCATGCATTTTGTGGTCGGACATTTCTTCAAAAAACAGGGGCTGCAGGGCAGAGCCGTTCTGATTATGGTATGACCAAAACCGTAAGGCCCGGTTCTTTGCGGATCGGTCGGACCGAAAAGGGCAATAACCGGTGTGTTCACCGCTGCCGCGAGGTGCATCGGTCCCGAATCGGTTGTGATGACCAAGTGCGCTTTTTGATAAAGACAAGCCAGTTCCGGCAGCGATGTCTCCCCGCCTAAATTCACCGCACTCGATTTCATCCGCCGGACAATCCGCTCCAGTGATTTTTTTTCTGTTCCCGTAAAGACAACATCAATATGCAACCTGGAAACAATCAAATCCGCCAATGCGGCGAATTTTTCATCGTCCCAGAGCTTTGTTTCCCAGTAGGCCACAGGGTTAACGGCGATAAAATTTTTCTCGGTCAGGCTTTGCTGATGAAGAAGAAGCTTTATTCTTTCTCCGGCGCTCTCGTCCGCAGGCAAAACAAATTGAGCTGCGGCGGATTTCGCTCCCAGATAACGGGGAAAATCGAGATAGCGGTCAACGGCGTGCTTATCCATATCTTCGGGGATTTTTTCATTGTAGAAAAGGCCGCTCAGTTCCTGCATGGATGCGTAGCCCAGTTTTCTTTTGCCGCGGCTTAAAAAGACAAGCAGCGCGCTTTTCAGAAGGCCGTGAAAATCGATGACCAGATCATAAGGCCGTTGACGCAGTTCCTTCAGGAAAAATCCTATCTCCCGCAAAGAATGTCTGATATTGCCGCTATGTAAATCTTTTAGCCAGCTTTTGCGCCGGGAAATCAGCACCTTATCCAGGGAAGGATGATTTTTGATCAGATCGGCCGCCGCCTCTTCCACTACCCAGGTGATGTGGGCGGCGGGATATAATTCCCTAATGGCCTGGAGAGAGGGCAGTGTGTGAATTACATCTCCGATGGCGCTGAGTTTTACAATCAGAATGTTCATATCATTTTACTTTCTTCGGCTGATTATGCCGACTGCGCCGTATATCCCGTTAATCTGCATCCAGGCAGGTATCATATGCCGCGTTTTCGGTCCTTTAAAATCCATAAAACCGCATCCAGAATATCGACGGCAATGAAATCAGGCTTGTTTGCCGGTGTCGCCTTATCCGGTCCGTCATCCTGGAGTAAACTTTCACCGTAGCCTGTTTTTACCAGGATGCCCTTTACCCCTGCTTTGTTTGCCGCTTCCATGTCGATGTAGCGGTCGCCGACGAGATAAGACTCTGCCAGATCAATATGCAGATCATCTGCCGCCTGCAAAAGCATGCCGGGTTCGGGTTTGCGGCATTTGCAGTTTTGCCGGTATTTCCCCCGGCCGTGTTCCGGATGATGCGGGCAGTAATAAAATTTGTCGATGACGGCGCCATGGTTCTGCAAGGTTTCGGCAATGATTTTGTTGGTCTTATGGACGAATTCCTCGGTAAATAGTCCCCGGGCGACGCCGGCTTGATTGCTGATGACCACTGTTTTCATGCCGTTCAAATTAATCAATTTTATGGCCTGATAGGCGGCGGGGATGATCTTCAACTTGTCGAGGCTGTCCAGATATCCAACTTCCTCGTTGATTGTTCCGTCGCGATCAAGAAAAACTGCCGTATTTTTTTTCATTTTAACCTTTTTCTAAAATTTTTTGGGCGGCCTGCCAGACGTCTTCGACGGTAATCAGTTCCATGCAGCGCAAGTCATCGGGGCATGTTTCTTTCAGACAGGGGCTGCATGATACCTCCCGGCGGATGACGACAGATCTGCTGCCGATAGGTGACGTGGTTGCCGGATTAGTAGAACCGAATATGGCGATCGTCGGAATATTCAGCGCCCCGGCGACATGCATAAGTCCGGAGTCGTTGCTGAGAAACAGGCGGCATTGGGAAATCAGATGAACGGCTTCCGCCAGGCTGGTTTTACCGGCAAGATTAATCAGCTTTGCTTGGGACAGGCGGCGCACTTCTTCCGCGGTATCCGTGTCGGCCGGACCTCCCAGGAGAACGATGTTTCCGGGAAAGATCCGGGAAATGTTGTCGGCGACAGCGGCAAAGCGGGCGGGAAACCAGCGTTTCGCCGGTCCGTATGTTGCCCCCGGCGCAATACCGATGATTTTGTTTTGCGGAGCCGCTATATATTTTTGGATAATTTGCTGCGCTTCGTCCCGGCTGATTTTTGCTTCCAGATGCATTTCCCTATCTACGGCGGCGCAACCCAGGGCTTTGACCATTTCCAGATAATAATCAGTTTGATGCATTTTCTTAATTTCCCGATTGCGCCGCACGCTGTGGGTCAGCAGAATCCCCCGGCCGTCCGAGTTATAGCCGGCGCGCCGCGGAATTCCCGCCGCCAGAGCGATGATCGCCGCCTCAATGGCGTTTTGTAAAAGGATCGCCAGATCGAATTGCCGTTTTTTGAGTGCCTGCGCCAGCCGCAGCACGCCCGGCACGTTGTCGTATTCTGGTTTGTAAATGATTACCTCATCAATACGCGTGAGCAAACGGTAAATATCGGCCACCCAGGGCTTGGCCAAAACCGCCAGATGTGCCTGCGGGTATGTCTTCCGGATTGATTCCACCGCGGGTATGGTCAGAATAGCATCGCCGATCCAGTTGGTGCCTCTGATCAAAATATTGCCTATACCTTCCGGCGGTAGTTTTTTGTTTGTTTTCAGATCCACGGCATTAAACCTCTCGACTCAGTCCGGCCGATGCACATTCCAATTTCTTCGCGATAAATTTTTTCAACGGCTGATCGGCGGGAATGATGGTCATTGCGATCCGCAGCAGGTAAATTTTTTGCGCCAGCACGGGAAACTCCTGCAGGCGCATCCCGTCTTTCTCCGTCGTGAGAAGAAAATCGGCACC
>CAYYBK010000007.1:2682-19757 GCA_964470015.1 uncultured Syntrophales bacterium | reverse complement strand
CGGAGCCAGTGAAATTATTATAAATAGTTTCCAATTCTTGCTTGCTGTAGGCGTGATGATCGGGGAAAACGGCAAACGATATAATCTGCGCTCCGGCCGCCAGCAGAGATTTCTTAAATGAATCCGGCCGGGCGATACCGGCAAAACCGCATATTTTCTTGCCTTGCAAAGCGGAAAACGGCAATGTCGCGCCGTAATCGCCGCGCACGAGATCAACGGGCCGGTGAATGCCTGCAAAAACGGCCGTATTTTTAAATTTCCCCGATATTGAATCGGTGCCTCCCGCTTCATCGCTGCGCGTTAAAATAACAGCATCGGCGCGGCGGAGTTCCCGTAACGGTTCGCGCAATTCTCCCCGCGGCAGCAAGTAACCGTTGCCGAAAGGTTTTCGTCCATCCAGCAGCAACAGATTTATATCGCGGAAAATCCGCCGGTGTTGAAAGGCGTCATCGCAAATGATCATATCGACGCCGAATTTATCAATGGCTGCCCGGCCGGTCAAACTTCTTTGCGGACCGATCAATACCGGAACTCCCTGCAGCGAACGGGCGATCAGGGACGGTTCATCTCCCGCTACGGTGCCGGACAGAAGGATATTGCTGCCGTCGGAAACGACGTTAACCGGCGCTTTATTGCTGCCGCCGTAACCGCGACTTAAAACCGCCGGTTTGAATCCCATTTCTTTTACTATTTGCGCCAGCATGATGACGCATGGTGTTTTACCGGTGCCGCCGGCGGTGATATTGCCGACGCTGATAACCGGGCAGGGGAGTTTTACTTCCGGAAAAAATTTATGATCGTAAAGCAGATTGCGCAGTTTGATGATCAGAAGATAAAGTAGGGAAACAGCATGCAATATGATTTTGGCCGGAGCGTAACGGTTATCGCCGTCGTCATTCCAGATCCTTTGCCATCTGTCCATTTTTTGCATTGTTCCCTTCATCTTTGAATTGCAGGTTGTAAAGCCGGAAATATTCGCCCCTTCTGGACAGCAGCGATTCGTGATTGCCTTCCTCGACTATTTCGCCGTTAACGAGGGCTATTATCCTGTCGGCGTTGCGGATTGTCGAAAGCCGGTGTGCAATGACTAATGTCGTGCGTCCTTTCATCAGGTTGTCCAGCGCTTCCTGAACTTCAATTTCCGCTTCGGTGTCTAGTGAAGATGTGGCTTCGTCGAGAATCAGAATGGGGGCGTTTTTTAAAAGCGCCCGGGCGATGGAAATGCGTTGCTTTTCCCCGCCGGATAATTTTGTTCCGAGCTCGCCGATGTTGGTATCATACTGCTGCGGCAGTTTCATGATGAAGTCGTGAGCATTGGCGGCCTTGGCGGCATTGATGATATCTTCTTCCGTGCGTTCGATATCGCCGTAGGCAATGTTGTTTTTTACGGTATCGTTGAAGAGAATCGTCTGCTGCGTGACGATGGCAATCTGGTTGCGCAGCGATTTGATGGACACGTCGCGGAGATCATGGCCGTCAATAAGGATCCGTCCGGCGCTGACGTCATAAAAACGCGGGATCAGATTGACGAGCGATGTTTTTCCGCCTCCGCTCATACCCACAAAAGCAACAACTTCACCGGCTTTAATGGAGAGATTGATGTTTTTTAATACGGCCGTTTTTTCATAACGGAAGGTGACGCCTTCGATATCGATACTGCGGGTGATCGGCGGAAGCTCTGCGGCACCCGGTTTATCCTCGATATCGGGAATGCGATCGATGATGCTGAAGACTCTCTCCGCTCCGGCAATACCCTGCTGGACGGTGTTGTTGACATTGGTAAGTCTTTTCACCGGCTCATAAAGCATCAGCAGTGCGGCCAGAAAAGAGAAAAATGTGCCGGGCGTGGAATTGCCCCGGATGACATTGTAGCCGCCGTAAAAAATGACGGCGGCGATGCCCAGGCCGCCCAGAAATTCCATCAGCGGGTGCGAGATGGCATTGACGGAAACCGCTTTCAGATTCAATTTGAAAAGCCGTTCGTTTTCCGCCGCAAAGCGATTGTTTTCATACTTTTCCATACTAAAGGCTTTGACAATTCTGGTGCCGGAAATGGTTTCCTGCAAAAGCGAACTCAGCGTTCCCATCGTGACCTGTGTCGATGTTGCTACCTTGCGCATTTTCCTGCCGAGCCGGGATATGGGATAAATGGTGAGCGGAAACACGATCATCGCGATGATGGCTAATTTCCAGTCCGTATAAAAAATAACGCCGATCAATGTTACCAGTGTTACCGTGTCTTTAATCATGCTGGTTATGGCTTCCGAGGCTGCCGCCTGGATGGATAGAACATCATTGGTAATGCGTGACATGAGGATGCCGGTCGGATGCTGCGTAAAAAAAGACAGCGACTGCTTCTGGATCTGTTCATAAAGTTTATTGCGCAGATTGGTGACGATGCGCAGGCCGATGAAACTCATCAAAATTGTTTGCCCGTAATTGCAGATTCCTTTGATCAGGAAGATGCCGATGACGACAAGGGGAATCCAGGTCAGCGCAGCGGGATTCTTGCCAAGAAAAATATCATCCAGAACCGGTTTGACTAAAACGGGCAGCGAAGATTGCAGTGATCCGGCGATGAGCATGCAGATCATGGCTAAGATGAAGCGGATATAGTAGGGCTTGGCCAGCCGTAATAGTCGTTTAAATGTTTCCATATTTTTTAATATAGCATATCACAGGCCAGTTTGGCAGCTCTCATTGCCGCCCCCGGATTTCCCAGTTTGGCGCGGATCTCCTTTAAATCAGCGATTATTTGCAGTCTTCTTTCCTCATTTTTCAATATGTCTAATGCTTCGGCAGCGATCCGGAGAGCGTTGGCTTCATGCTGAATCAATTCCGGAACGATTGTTTTTCCGGCAATGATGTTAACCAGTCCGATATTCTGCACCGAGACCGCCAGTCTGCCGATCAGATAGGAGAGAGGAGAAATTTTATAAATAATAATCATGGGAACGCCTAAAAGCGCCGTTTCCAGCGTTGCCGTTCCGGAAGCCACGACAGCCAGATCGGCACAGGAAATTACATCGTAGGTGTTGTCCCTGATCACGTCCACTTTGATACCGAAACGGGAGATGATTCCGGCGACGACTTCTTCCTTCAGCGTATCGGCCAGCGGCAGAAGGAACTGGGCGGCGGGTATTTTCTGCGCCAAGATGGCTGCCGCCTGCAGCATTTCCGGCAGCAGCTTTTCCACTTCGGAAATCCGGCTGCCGGGGAGGAGACCGATCGTTGTTTTGCTTTCGGAAATGTTGAATTTTTCGCGCGACTGCTGCCGGGAATAATGCGGCTTGACTAAATCCAGCAAGGGATGGCCGACATACTCCACGGTAAAATCTTTCTGCCCGTAAGTATCGACTTCAAAAGGTAAGATGACAGCCATTTTATCTACATATTTTTTGATTTGCCTTATTCTGCCTTTGCGCCAGGCCCAGACCTGCGGGCTGATATAGTAAAAAACTTTTATTCCTCTTTTACGGGCGGCTTTGGCCAATGGCAGATTGAAATCGGGATAATCGATTAAAATGACCAAATCTGGTTTGCGGCTGTCCAGCGATTTTTTCATTTTGTTCATTATTTTTAGAAAATTGCCCAGTTTACTGAATACTTCGGTCAATCCGACAACGGCCATTTCCGAGGCATGAGCCAGCAATGCCACTCCGGCGTCTTGCAGCTTATTACCGCCGATGCCGTAAAAATTCAGGGAAGAATCGATGTTGAGCATCTCACGCACCAGACTGGCGCCATGCATATCGCCTGATGCTTCGCCGGCAATAATCATTACGGTTTTGGTTTTTGTCATTGAAGTTTTCTTCAAATGGTATGGTTAATCACATCAGTAATCAACTGAATTTCATCGCCGGTCAATTCCGGAAACATGGGCAGAGAAAGAACTTCTCCGGCACAAATTTCGCTCTGCGGCAGATTTATCTGATTGTTGTACAATTTAAGGAATACTTCCTGCTGATGCAGAGGCACCGGGTAATAGACAGCGGATGCTATGCCCTGTTTTGCCAGGGTGTCGGCTATGGCAGCGCGGTTTTGCGTGCGGATTGTAAACTGATGGAAAACATGTTCGCAGCCTGCGGCGATTGCCGGCAGTACGATATCCTTCCTTTTGATGGCGGCACAGTAGGCGGCGGCATTCTTTTTCCGCGCGGTGTTGAATTGATCGATTCTTTTCAGCTTGACCCGGAGAATGGCGGCCTGAATTTCATCCAGCCTGCTGTTGTAACCGAGTTCTGCATGATGGTAACGCACGGAGCTGCCGTGGTTGCGCAGCATTCTTATCTGCCGGGCAATATCTTCATTTTTCGTGATCACCATGCCGCCGTCGCCGTATCCGCCGAGATTTTTACTGGGGAAGAAGCTGAAGCAGCCCGCATCGCCGAAGGTGCCGGTTAATTGCCCATTGTATCTGGCGCCGAAAGACTGCGCGCAGTCTTCAATGATTCTGAGGTTGTTTTTCCGGGCGATTTCCATGATACGGTCCATGTCGGCCGGATGGCCAAAAAGATGCACAGGGATAATGGCTTTTGTTTTTTTGGTGATTTTTTTTATAATTGCCGCCGGATCGATATTGAATGTTGCGGGACAAATATCGGCGAACACCGGAACGGCATTCAATTGGGCGATAACCTCCGCGGTGGCAATAAACGTGAAGGGGGTGGTAATGACTTCATCACCCGCTTTGATTCCGCAGGCGCGCAGTGCCAGCAGCAGAGCGTCCGTTCCGTTGGCCACGCCCACGGCATGGCTCAGGCCGTGATAAGCGGCAACTTCCTTTTCCAGCTCGCCGACGTTGGGGCCAAGAATAAACTGCGTTTTTTCCAGCGCTTCCGCCACGGCCGCATCAATTTCCTGCTTCAGCGCATGGTATTGTCTTTTTAAATCCACCATTGGAATTGTCATTTTAAATTACCTCAGCGGTTTTCATTTTTCCTATTATATCGATGGCCAGATCCAGTGATTTGCGGGCATCTTCGCCGGAAACGACGGGACGGGTGCGGGAAATTACGGCATGGAGAAAAGATCTGACTTCCTCTTCCAGCGGGTCATGGCTGCCGATTTCGATATTGTTCTGAAAGATTTCCGTCTGGCCGGTACCGTTTTTTCTATTTCCCAGAGAAAGGATCTCCCGTTTCTGGCAGTCAACGGAGTGGTATCCTTCCGCGCCGAAGAAACGGATTTTTTGCATCGTTTTGGCGCTGATCCGGCTTGCGGTGATATTGGCAACGCAGCCCGAAGTAAATGAAAGCCGCACGTTGGAAATATCAATTTTACTGGAAAGCACCGGCACGCCGACGGCTTCCACTGATTTCAGCGGGCAGTCAACGAACTTCAGGATAATGTCGAGATCATGAATCATCAGATCCAGAACAACATCCACATCGGTGCCGCGTTCAAAGAATGGATGAAGGCGATGTGATTCGATAAACATCGGCTTTTGAATGACTTTTTCCAGTGCGATGATGGCCGGATTGAATCTTTCCACAAAGCCGACCTGTATAATCAGTTTTTTGTCCCGGGCGAGGCCGATCAATTCGTCCGCTTCCTTTAAAGTCGAACAGATCGGCTTTTCGATCAGGACATCAATTCCGGCGGCCAGAAAGTCCTTGGCAACGCGGTAATGTTCGCCCGTGGGAACGGCAATACTTACGGCATCAACGCGGCCGATCATTTCCCGGTGATCGGAAAAAGCCATACAGCGGTAAATATCCGCCGCCTTGCGGGTCCGTTCCTCCAGCGTGTCGGCAACAGCGATGATTTCACAGTTTTCCAGCTTGGCGTACTTCTGCAGATGGTAATTGCCGAGATGGCCGATACCGACAACGCCTATTTTTATTTTCTTTCGTTTCATATTTTTCCGTCAGCGGCAAACGCCCCGATGAGATTCTTTGATGAATTTAATGAAATGAAGCACTTCGGGAATGCTCTCCGTTTCCTGCGTCGCTTTTTCCAGTGCTACATTTAAAAGCAGATGGGAGCGGAAAATAATCCGGTAGGCTTTTTTCAGCGCACTGATGGTATCCTCGGAAAAACCGCGTCTTTTCAAACCGATTAAATTCAACCCGAACAGCTTGGCATGGTTGCCGGCGGCCGTGGTATAAGGAGGGACGTCTTTATTGACGCCGGATGCACCACCGATAATGCAGTGGGCCCCGATCCGGGAGAACTGATGTACGCCGGTAAGTCCGCCGATGATCGCATAATCTTCAATGTGCGTATGGCCCCCCAGCGTGGCGCCGTTGGACATGATGATATTATTTCCCAGTTTGCAATTATGAGCCACATGGCAGTAAGCCATAATCAAGTTGTGGTCGCCGATCATGGTGACTCCGATGTCGGCCGTGGTCGAACGGTGGATGGTAACAAATTCCCGGATGGTATTGAAATTGCCGATGATCACGCTGGTTCTCTCTCCGCCGAATTTTAGATCCTGCGGGTCGGCTCCGATGGATGCGAACTGAAAAATGTGACAACCTTCGCCGATTTGGGTATATTTATCGATGACGGCATGCGGTCCGACAACCGTGTTCTTGCCGATTTTCACATCGGCGCCGATTATCGAGTAGGCGCCGATTTCTACACCTTCTCCCAGTTGAGCATCGGGAGAAATAATTGCTGTGGGATGAATTTTCATTTTTTAACCTTTAGTTGACTGTTTATTTATTTGTTCCTGCAAGGCCGCTACTTTCCTTTTCAGTTCCTCCAGCGCGCCCCTCATTTCCGGAAGCTTTACCCGGCAGGCTTCTACCTTCAGCCATTGCCGGTGAGGCAACTGCGGGCTGCCGGCAATAATTTGGCCTGATTCAATTTCTTTATGAATACCGGACCCGGCGGCAATCATGACGTTATCGCCGATGTTGATATGCCCGACAATCCCCGTCTGCCCGCCGATAATAACGCTTTTCCCCACTTTTGTGCTTCCGGAAATACCGACCTGGGCCGTGATGACGGAGTTTTCGCCGATAACGACGTTGTGCGCTATCTGGACGAGATTATCAATCTTCACATTGCGCTGGATCCATGTCTTGCCCAGCGTCGCCCGGTCCAGAGTCGTATTGGCCCCGATTTCCACATCGTCGTCGATTTGCACGAAACCAACCTGGGGGATTTTACTGTTATTTCTTCCCGGTGCGGCAAAACCGAATCCGTCGGCGCCGACAACCACTCCCGCATGCAGAATAACACGCTTCCCGATGATACAGTTGTAATAAATGATTACATTGGCATAAATTACGGAATCCTCGCCTATCGAAACATTACGGCCGATAAAGACACCCGGGTAAATGACGGCTCCTTTTTCAATTTTCGCCCCCATGCTGATATAGGCGTGGGGAAAAACAACGGCCTCCGGAGAGACAATGGCCCCGTCTTCTATAAAAGCGCCTTTGCTGATGCCCTTCCGGCCGTGCTCCAGGGGGTAAAAAACAGTCAGAAGCTTCCCGAAAGCGGCATAGGGATCGGGAACAAGCAGCAGGCTTTTCCCTTCCGCCGACAGCGGGGATGCGGCTATGACCGCGGCAGCTTGCGTTGTCTTCAATTGCTTTACATATTTTTTGTTGGCAATGAAGGTTATGTCTTGCGGACCGGCTTCTTCGATCGGACGAACATTCTCGATGATTATGTCCTCCTTGCCGACGACCGTGCCGTGCAAAAGCACGGCTATGTCCTTGAGGGTGATCTGCAACAGAAACTCCTATTTCTTGTTTGGGGAAGCCGCAGCGGAAACCTTGTTGTACTCTTCAATTATTTTTTTGCTGAGATCACTCTCTTTGGCGTGATAGGCGACCGGCATACTGGCCGTATCGATGACCAAAGTATATTTTTCCCGCTCCGCGAGTGTCCGCACGACTTTCATTATTTCCGGAATAAGTTTGCTGGCAATCTCTTCATCTCTTGCTTTCAGTTCCTTGTTGGTGTCATCAACCAGTAATTGGAAATCGCGCAGTTTCTTCTGATACGCATTTTCTTTTTCCTTGCGGGCGGCCGGTGTCAGAAGCGAAGACTGGGTTTCCAGCGCTTCTTTCATCTTCTTAATTTCGTTTTCCGTTGTTTTGATGATCTCATTCTTTTTATCATAAAGTTTTTTAAACTCGTCCCCCGATTTTTTACCGGGATTGGAATTCTGCATTATTTCCCGCAGATTAATAAACCCGATTTTATCCGAGGCAAAAACATCGGTACCGGTGACGATAAAAAACGTCAAGGCCAATATCGCAATAAAACAAATATTCTTTTTCATAAAACTTTCCTCCCTGTTTGTTGGCGAATAAACCAATATTATATTTATTTTTTTATTACATCATCATGCCGATGGAAAATTCCCAGCGGCCGGAAGATTCATTCTCTTTCCGGTCCAGTACATATCCGTATTCCAGCCGCAGCGGACCAATGGGCGAATACCAGCGAATGCCGGCTCCCGCTGTTTTCCTTAAATCATCCAGGTGATAGTTACCGTCCCAGGTATTGCCGGTGTCGTAGAAAAAGACGCCTTTCATCCCGGCGCTTTTCACGATGGGAAAGATAAATTCGAAGTTGGCGACCAGCATGCTCGTGCCGCCCAGAACATCGCTGTTGCCTGATCCCCTTATGCCCAGATATTCCAGACCGCGGATTGTGGTTAGGCCGCCGAGGACATACCTTTCAAAGATCGGTACGTCGTAGGGCCACTGTTTGTCCGAATAGCTGGCAATATAGCCGATGCGGCCTTTGGCGGCAAAAACGATATCAAAGGGTAACGGATAAAATGCGGCCACGTTAAGGCCGGTTTTGGTAAAGTCATTGTCTCCGCCGAAATAGCCGCCGGCCTGCTGGACGAATACGTTCGATCTTATGCCCCGCGAGGGGAAAATGTTGTCGTCGGTAGTATCGTATCCCAAGCCCAGAATGACGGAACTGGTTGTTGTCCGCCCCGGCGGGTCAACAACCGTCGGATCATCAGGCCCTACCTGTCCTTTGATGTACCATGACGCATGGACGTTATCGATGTCCTGCAACTCGTCCATGGTAATCTTGTACCCGATGGATCCGTGAAGTTTTTTCCAGATGGGGTAATCGAAAGTCACCCCCATTCCGCGGGAATCCCAGGTATAGGAATCATATTCGCGGTTATATTTCCAAATGTCGTATTTAAACAGCAGCGGAATATCAAAAAGCCAGGGCTCCGTGAAAGATAATTCATACATATTGGTGGAAGATCCGAGGGATGCTTTCAGGCTTAGAATCTGCCCCATACCCAGGAAGTTCTGCTGGCTGACCTGCCCCATGATTATTGCCTTGTCGGTAGCGCTGTAACCGGCACCGACCATGAACATACCAGTGTTTTTTTCTTTTACCCGGATATTGACGTCCATCAGACTCTTGTCCGGTCCCTTTTCCGTCTGGAAATCCACCTCTTCGAAATAGCGCAAGCGGCCCAGTTTGCCGTAACTGGCCTTCAGCTTGCTGCTGGAATAAAGATCCTGTTCCATTATTTCCAACTGGCGGCGGATGACTTTATCCCTGGTGACTGTATTTCCGGTTATGGTGATGCGGTTGAAGTAAACCAGACTCTCTTTTCTGATGCTGAAATCAACATCGACAATCTGTTCTTTTTCTTTGATGTTGATTTTGGGATTTACATCGGCATTGGCATATCCTTCATCGTTGCAGGCCTGAATTATTTTGTCCATATCCTTCACGATGGCTTCCCGGTCATAATTTTTCCCCTCTTTTGTCGTTAATGAAGCCAGCATTTCACTGCGCGGTTTTTCCAGCAGATCGCCGGAGATGCCAATTGTTCCGACCTTAAATCTTTTGCCCTCGGTAATCTTGATTTTAATGTAAATTCCTTTTTTGTCGTGGGTTATTTCCGGCTCGCCGATTTGGGCATTGATAAAGCCGGTGTTATAGTAATAGGAGGTCAGTTTGCTCATATCCTGCCGGAGTTGATCCCTTTTAAGCACTCCGGAATCGGTGAAAAAGTGAAAGAAAGTATATTCATTGGTGCTCATCATGCTTTTGAGCTCTTTTGCCGTATAAGCCTCATTGCCTTCAAATGTTATGGATTGGACGTAAATCCGGTCGTTTTCCTTGATGTCGATGATAATCCGGAAATCTTTTTCGCCGTCTTTTTCCACTTTATCCACTATTTCCGCGTTGTAGTATCCCTTGGAATCATATAAGGCTTTAATTTTTTCCAGATCCTGTTTGATCTTTTCGTGATTCAGCGTCTGCCTGGTCTTGATCGTCAAAACGTCGGTAATGGAGTCTTTGTCTAATGCTTTGTTGCCGCTGATCTGAATATCGGAGATTAATCCCTTTTCCAGCACGGTGAAGGTAATTACTTTTCCTTCGGGGGAATCGGTTACATCGGCGGCCACATCCTGGAAAAAACCCATTTTGAAAATCGTTTTGATGTCGGCGGTAATATCGGCCTCATTAAAAGGCTTGCCTTCTTTGCTCTTCAGCGGCTGGAGGATCACCAGCGACTCGATTTTGCGGTTTCCCCGGGTTTCGATTTTTGCCACTTTCTGGATCAGGCCGGCGCGGGTAAGAATTTCAATCTTCAACTGCGCAGCCATCTTATCTGTTTCCGCCGGATCTTTTCCCTGTACGGAAACGGAAGGTAAAACATCTCCCGTGCGTGCGTCGATTATTTTTGCATCGATACTGAAGGCTTCACCGAACTGCACCATGCTTCCCGTAATGATGAAGTCGGCGTCCCTTTCTTTTCCAAATGCGACAGCGAATTTTTCGGTTATCCCACCTGTTTTGCCGATCAGTTCATCCGCCGGCAGAACCTGGAGAAATTTTTCTTTTTTCATTTCAGCTGTTAATTGCTGATAGACTGTTTTCTTTAAGGCGCTGCCGTCTCCTTTGCTGTAGACTTCAAAGGGCAGCACGCAGATTTTTTTTATTTCCTGGGCGGATGTCTTTGCCGCCGCGGCAATCAGGATAAAAAAACAAGCCAGAAATATTTTATATATTTTTTTATTAACAGTCATAGATTTTTCCGTCGCGCAGGCCGATTCTTCCCGACATCCTCTCCGCCAGCAGCCGATTATGGGTTACCACAACCAGGGTAATTTTTTTTGTTGCATTCAAATTAATGAGGACGTCTTCTACCTTTTTTCCCGTTTCCGTGTCAAGGTTTCCCGTAGGTTCGTCGGCAAGCAGTATGTCGGGGTCCATTATTAATGCCCGGGCAATGGCAACGCGTTGCTGTTCACCGCCGGAAAGTTCACCCGGCTTGTGACGGTTGCGGTGATCTAATCCGACTTCCGCCAGCAAATGGAGGGCTTTGCCCCGTGCCTCCTTTCTGCTCATCCCGCCGATCAAAGCCGGCATCATAATATTTTCCAGGGCGTCGAATTCCGGCAGCAGGTTGTTGAATTGAAAAACGAAACCGATTGTCGAGTTTCTGAAGAGGGCTATCTTCTTTTCCTCCCATTCGAAGACATTTACTCCGTTTATGAACAGACGGCCTTCCGTCGGATGATCCAAGGTGCCTAAAATATGGATCAATGTGCTTTTGCCGGCCCCGGAAACACCGAGAACGGCAAGCGAATCCCCTTTTTTAATTTCGAAATTGAGATTGCGCAGGACTTCTATTTTATTGCCGTCTTTGGTAAAGCTTTTTGATAAGTTTTCCAGTTTAATCATTTTCCTGCGTTTCCCGATAAATTATTCGTATCTCAACGCTTCCGCGGGATCCAGCCTGGAGGCCCGCCAGGAAGGATAAATTGTCGAAAGGAAGCAAACGAGCAGCGTGCCGATGACGATTATCACCACATCGCCGTAATTGACCTGTGACGGTAATTCGCTTAAATAGTAAACATCGCCGGGTAGAATTTTGAAATTGAAAATATTTTCCACGAACTGAGAAACCTTCTGCAGATTTAGCGCCACTGCCAGTCCCGCCGCGCAACCCAGCGCCGTCCCGATGACGCCGACAATCAGCCCCTGGTAGATGAAAATTTTCATGATGCTGCGGGAGGTGGCCCCCATGGATTTCAGAATGGCAATATCCTTGTTTTTTTCCATGACGATCATAATCAATGCGCTGATGATGTTAAAAGCGGCAACAAGGACGATCAAGCTTAAAATTATGAACATGACCCGTTTTTCCAGCTTGAGGGCGGAAAAGAGATTCTTATTCATCTGCATCCAGTTATGGGCCCAGAAGGGGAAGCCCAGTTTGCTTTGGATTTTTCTCGCAATTGTATCGGCTTTGTAAATATCATCGACCTTGATGTCAATTCCGGTGACGGTATTTCCCATCTGCAGAAAATCCTGGCAGCTTTGCAGGGACAGATAAGCCAGCGTTGAATCGTATTCATAAAAACCGGATTCGAAAATACCGGCAACGGCAAATTTCTTCATCCGGGGCATCATGCCCAGTGGTGTGGAAACCCCCACCGGCGAAATGATCGTGATTGTATCGTAAAGAAAAATTCCCAGATTTTTGGCCATTTCCTTGCCGATGACGATCCCGCTTATCCCGGCATCATCCTTGCTGTAGCGATTTGCTAAATCATCCGGCAGTTTGTTGAGATGTTCGATATTGCCTTCGCGGATTTTTCCCAGATTAATAACCTTAAAGGCGCTTTGCGTATCGAGTCCCCTGATGATCACACCGGTAACGCCGTGGTTGCTGCGAATCATGGCCTGACTGTAGATAAAAGGAGTGGATGCTACTACGCCTTCCATGCCGTCGATTTGCTTCCGGACCTTTTCATAATCTTTCATCGGTCCGGCGATGTCCGTTGTTAATTCAATGTGCGATTTAATGCCCAGAATTTTTGTGCGCAGATCAGCTTCAAATCCGTTCATGACGGCTAGAACGATGATCAGGGCGGCGACGCCCAGAAAAATACCGAAAATAGATATGAAAGTAATAATAGAAACGAAGACTTGTTTCCGTTTTGCTCTTAAATAACGCTTGCTGATAAAAAATTCATACGCCATTAATAAGTATCCTGACCGGGAACTGCTTTAAACCGGATGTTATTGCTTAATACTGTCTTTTGTGCCTGATTTGTCCTTCAGCAGAGGAAACAAAATGACATCGCGAATAGATGCGGAATCGGTAAACAGCATGACCAGACGGTCGATGCCGATTCCCTCTCCGGCTGTCGGCGGCATGGCATATTCCAGGGTGTTGATATAATCTTCGTCCATTTCATGAGCTTCATCATCCCCCGCTTCTCTTTCTCTCAACTGCTGCAGGAATCTTTCTCTTTGATCGGCGGGATCATTAAGTTCCGAGAATGCGTTGGCAATTTCCCGGCCCGAAATGTAAAGCTCAAAACGGTCGGTGAGATCCGGCTGAGTGTTTGACCGACGCGAGAGGGGGGATACCGCCACGGGGTAATGGGTGACAAATGTCGGCTGCAAGAGCTTTTTTTCGACGACTTCGTCAAAAATAGCCATTAATATTTTGCCTAACGGATCATTTTCTTTAACTGCGCAGCCCCGTTTTCCGGCGAATTCCAGCGCTTGTGCTTTATCGGCAAGCGCCGCCGCATCCATGCCGGCCAGTTGAACGAGTGCTTCATTTACGGAAATGCGCTTCCAGGGCGGTGTCATATCAATTTCCTTGCCCTGGTAGATGAACTTTGCGGAGCCGAAAAGATGATGGGCGATACCGGCAAGCAGCTCCTCCGTAAAAGACATTAAATCCTCGTAGGTGGCGTAAGCCCAGTAGAACTCCATCATCGTAAATTCGGGATTATGAAAAGTGGAAATGCCCTCGTTGCGGAAGTTGCGGTTGATTTCATAAACTCTTTCCAGTCCGCCGGTAACCAGCCTTTTTAAATAAAGTTCCGGTGCAATGCGCAGGTAAAGATCCACGTCCAGCGCGTTGTGATGGGTCTTAAAGGGACGCGCGACGGCGCCGCCCGCCCGCGGCTGCATCATGGGGGTTTCCACTTCCAGAAAATCGTGCTTATCCATAAACTGCCGGAGCAGCCGGATGATCAGACTGCGCCGGTAAAAAGTTTCCTTTACGGCGGGATTGGCAATCAAATCCAAATGTCTTTGCCGGTAACGCGTTTCCACATCCGTCAGGCCGTGCCATTTTTCCGGCAACGGGCGGATTGCTTTGGATAAAAGGCGCAAATCTTCCGCCTCTATGGTCAGTTCATTGGTTTTAGTACGAAAAAGTTTCCCGGAAACGTAAATAATATCGCCTATATCCAGCTTTTTGAAGATGAAATAGGCATCCGGATTCAATATGTCTTTGGCGATATAGCTTTGCAGACGGCCCTTGCGGTCCTGAATTTTAATAAACGCAGCTTTGCCGAAATTGCGCATGGCGATCAGCCGGCCGGCGATGGAAAATTTCTGACCCAGCTGCGCCAGTGCACCGCTGTCGGCGTTGCCGAACTCCTTCAGAATATCCGTTGTCGTGTGCCGGGGTTTAATGTCGTTCGGATACAAATCGACCCCTGCTGCCTTTAAGGCGGCGATTTTTTCCAGGCGAATCTTTAAAAGATCACTGTCTTCCATAATTTCTCCGCTTTTTAAAAGATAGTTTGGATATATTTTTTTTGCCAAATAGTCAAGCATGATTCTGGAAGGAGCCGTATGGGCGCCAGGCCCCGAAACCGGGCTCCGGCCCGCTGCAAAATTAATTTGCTACAAGTGCTCATGTTATGTATGATGACGCATCTTTCTCAAAAAGGGGGAAACATGATAAACAAGGCGATCTTAATCGGCAGATTGGGTAAGGATCCGGAAGTGCGCTATACTCCGGACGGGACAATGGTGACTAATTTCAATCTGGCCACCGATGAACAATGGAAGGATAAAAACGGGGAAAAAGTTCAGAAAACCGAATGGCATCGGATCGTTACTTTTGGAAAGCTCGCGGAAATATGCGGTAATTATCTGGTTAAAGGAAAACAGGTTTATATTGAGGGGCGCATTCAAACCCGGGGCTGGGAGGACAAAGACGGCGTAAAACGCTATACGACGGAAATTATCGCCAGCGATATGAAAATGCTGGATTCAAAAGGTCAGGGAAAAGCGGAAGTACCGGTAGCTGAAGCAGTCTCAGGCAGCAGACCGGAGGAGGATGTTCCCTTTTAAGGATATTGCAAGTTTGCCGCAGTGCGCAGGTAACCATAATTAAATATGTGCTGAAAATAAGCGCCGCAAGGCGGTAAGTTTCTTTCAGTCGGTCTTTAAAATTTTTTTTTCAATCAAATCAACAATACCGGCGGCATCATTAATATTAAAGCAGGGAATATCGCCATCGATTTTTATATCGGAAGCAAAAGCCAGCAGTTCGTTTCCCTGCGGCGAAAGGAAGTCGGCGTTTAAACCCGCCCGCAAAACCTCGATTTGAGGGAAGGGATTGCCTTTATAACCTTCACTCAAAATCAGGTCCACGTCATGAATGTACTTGTCTCTTATTGCGGCCAAAGAAATATCTTTGTCCAGATCTTCAATCAGGGCGAGACGTTGCGGGGAGGAAATAACCGTCATCCGGGCGCCGGCTTTTTTGAGTCGCCAGCTGTCTTTGCCTTCCTGATCGATTTCAAAACCATGAATATTGTGTTTGATTGTCGCCACGCGGTAGCCTCTGCCCGTTAATTCGGCAATAACTTTCTCCAGCAGAGTTGTTTTGCCCGCATTGGCTTTTCCGACAACCGATATGATTGGTATCGTCATGTTATGAGCTCCCCTGTATTGTCGCATTGCTCTTAGCACGGAAACGTATTTTTGCCAAACTGAAGCTAATTTTAGCTGATTATTCTCTTGATTTTGCAGGATTTCGCCTTCCTTGCGGGATTAAAAGGCCGCAGTGGAGAGGCCTCCTGCAAATAGTTCTTGAACATCACTTTAAAAGCGGATATAGGTTGCCAGCTATTTATTTCTGCGTTCGTCCGGTACCAAATTGCCTATCTAAAAAGTGACAAAGTTGCAGCAATATAGTGCTGGCAGTGCATATAAACAATAGCCAATAAATGTGCCTATGGAAAGGACGGACGGTGTTGAATATTTTACCGGGCACCGGCCTGAAATTAGCTGCCGCGGGAGCGGATGCTTTCCGGCAGTTTGCATTGGCACGAGGAGTATAAAAGATGGCTTCAACATTGCGTAAATCTTTACAAACAATCGAGAATTATAAGATGGCTAGTCCTCATTATAACGATCTTTTGGATATCTTAGGCGAAATTTTGATTTTAAGGGAAGAATACCGTAACAAAATGCAACATTCCATTTTTTCGGTTGATGAAAAGATCATCAAGCAGAAAATGGCCGGCGGTCTTCCGTTAATTGATTTTGCCGGCGGAACTTTTGATTTAACCCGTCCCCAGCAATATTTTAATTCTCTCATCTCCATTGCAGAAAGAAAAATGCCCGAGGATGCGAAAACGATCATTAAATATATAAAGGATAACCGTTTTGACTGGGAAAAGATGATCCGGGCCTCGTTTGAACACGCTGAGCAAGAAACGGCCGGGAATGACAGCAGTAAAACTGACGAAAGCGAAGAAAACCTGGATTTGATCGATTTATTTGTGGAAGAAAGTTTAAGGCCGGAACTGGAGTACGTTGCCGATAAATATGGGAAGATTGTCGCCGGATCCGGCTGGACGGAAGGTTACTGTCCCATCTGCGGCAAGGAACCAAAAATAGGCGAAATCAGGGGCGAGGAGGAGGGAAAACGTTACCTCTTCTGCCATCAATGCGGTTATAAATGGCATTTCCGCCGGATCAAGTGTCCCTTCTGCGGCAATGAGGAGCAGCATTCCCTAGCTTATTTTGCCGTGGAAGGCGAAGAAAGTCATCGTGTCGACGTCTGTAATAAATGCCGCCGCTACATCAAAATAATCGAGCTGCCCGCGACCGCCGGGGAAATAAATATGGATGTTGAGGACATCGCCACATTGCATTTGGACGTGCTGGCATATGAGGAAGGCTACAACTAATGCCGGGGCGAGGCTAAATCAATAATATCAATGCGGGCAAAATGAACCGGCCATACGCCTTATTCCGCGAAACCACGAATTTGCCACTGCCGGGTATTTTTCACGCTCATTAACGATAGTTTATGCAGGATGCGCATATAAATGCCG
>CAYYBK010000007.1:0-2672 GCA_964470015.1 uncultured Syntrophales bacterium | reverse complement strand
GTAATAAAAATTTTGCAGAAAGAATTAGCGGTAGGCACGCTGCCTGTTGTCTCCCATCTGGCAGCCGATCAGCGCGATCCTTTCGTTATTTTTATTTCCACACTGTTAAGTCTGCGTACTAAAGACGAAACAACGGCGGTTGCCACGGAGAGACTTTTTCAGCTGGCCGCGACTCCCGCCGCGATGTTACAGATACCGGCAGCAAAAATCGCCAAAACGATTTATCCGGTGGGCTTTTACCGGATGAAAGCGCAAACGATTCAGCATGCCTGCCGGGAGTTAATCAGTCGGTTTAATTCCAAGGTTCCCGATAGCATCGATGACTTGCTCACTATTAAAGGCGTAGGCCGTAAAACAGCCAACCTGGTTGTCGCTTTGGCCTACGGCAAAAACGCGATCTGCGTGGATACGCATGTCCATCGTATTTCCAACCGGCTGGGTTATGTGAAAACGAGGACGCCGGACGAAACGGAATTTGCCCTGCGCAAAAAACTGCCCCGGCGTCACTGGATTATTTATAACACCATCATGGTGGCTTTCGGCCGTAAAACCTGCAAACCAGTTTCTCCAATCTGCAGCCGGTGTCCGGTAAGCAAGTACTGCGACCGTATCGGGGTCGTCGTAAGCAGATAATGATTTATTTGGCGTCGCCCGTCTTTCGGTCGCGCATGTTGAGCAACACCTGCTGTTTTATTTCGCGCAGTTTGGCTTTGATTTTTAATTCGTTCTGCGCACCTATCCGCATAAGGATCTTCTGCCCGGCGGAACGTGCTTCCAACTCGGCGTCGGCATAGAGGTAAAATACACCGGGCTGATCAAGCTTAACCGGTTCCTTTGGTTCCGGCGCGGCCAGCAGGTGATCGAGAACTGCCAGCAGGCGGTCGTTAAAATATTTTTTCGGGTATCCCAGTTCTTCGTAGGCCTGCTGAAACAACGGATAGAAACGGACGTAAATTTCCACCAGTTTTTGTGCGGGGATAACTTCGGCTATTTTCACGTAGGCGGCATAGCGCGCGGCATTTTTCGGGCTGATTGTTTTTTCCTCTTCGGTGCCTGCAGTCAGAAACGGTCCCGGCGGCCGTTTAACCGGTATGATGTTTGCGGAGACTCGCTTGCGCGGCAGGTTGTCGATGGTGGCGACGATGTTGCGGATAATCCGTTCGGGATGAAACAGTTTCAGTAAAGATTCGTTGTTCAGGAGACCGGACAGAATATCCCGCACGGTCTTGTCGCTTTCGGACAGCTTCGGCAGTACAGGCGGTTCCGGAGGCGCCTCTATAACTTTTTCCAGGGTAGGAGCGGGCGGTACGGCAACAACCGGCGGAACTTGCGCCTGCTGCTCGTTTTTTGCCGGTGAATGCAGCCAGTAAAAATAAGCGGCGATGCCGCAAACGATGGCAACAATGGCAACTGCAACTATCAATATGTTTTTTTTCATGGGATAAGCCTTTCGCAATAGTGCACGCTGTTATTTCTTTGTTGATTGCGTTTGCGTCCTTAATGAGAAACATCCGGGCGCCTTCCTGCATCGGCCTCTGAAGCGCTTGTTGACAAGGTCTATTGACAAGATGTCGCTTATTCGATAAGCCACTATAAAAATTGCTTTTCGGCATGTCAAGAAAATATTGACCGGGTTTGTGTCCGGTAAATAACATTTGCGCTGATCTTCTTCCGTAAAGGAAGAAAAAAGTTGACGATCCTTCTGCGTTTGGCTATTATTCCGCCACTTTCAGAATCGCTGGTTATTATTGATTTATATTTTTACGGAGGGGTAAATATGACAGTAAAAATAGCAATTAACGGTTTCGGCCGGGTGGGTCGTTATCTGATTCGTGCCTGCCTGGGTTATCAGGATATTGAAATAGCAGCCGTCAATTCGCGGGCGAAAGCGGCCGCACTGGCACATTTGCTCAAGTATGATTCCGTACACGGTAAAATTAAAGCCGATGTCGGCGCAGACGATAATAACATCATTGTCAACGGTAAAAAAATCGCCGTTACGCAATTTTCCAATCCGGCGGAATTACCCTGGAAGGCATTAGGCATCGATGTCGTCGTGGAAGCGACCGGGAAATTTCGCAAGGGCGCGGAATTATCCGCCCATATCGCCGCGGGTGCGAAAAAAGTTATTCTGGCTGTTCCGGGGAAAAGTGTTGACGGAACTTTTGTGATGGGTGTAAACGAAGAGGCCTATGATCCGGCAAGGCACCATATTATTTCCAATGCTTCCTGCACGACCAATTGCCTGGCTCCGGTTGCCAAAGTACTTCATGAGAAATTCGGCATAATGAAAGGGGTTATGACGACCATCCATTCTTATACGATGGATCAACGGCTTTTAGACGGCTCGCACAAAGATTTGCGGCGGGCCAGAGCGGCGGGGTTGAGCATTGTTCCCACTTCCACAGGCGCGGCAAGTGCCATCGGCGAGGTAATTCCCGCGCTCAAGGGAAAACTCGACGGTATCGCCCTGCGGGTGCCGACGCCTAATGTTTCTCTCGTTGATCTGGCGGTTGAGGTTTCCCGGCCGGTGACGGTTGCCGAAGTCAACAACGCTTTCAGGGAAGCTGCTGCCAACAGGCTCAAAGGAATTTTGGCTTATAGCGAGGAGGAACTTGTTTCCATTGATTTCACCAGCAGTTCCTATTCTTCGATTGTCGATTCGCTGCTGA
>CAYYBK010000006.1:0-24254 GCA_964470015.1 uncultured Syntrophales bacterium | reverse complement strand
TTTAGGCATAATGCCATACATCAGTTCTTCGATCATTTTGCAATTATTGACTGTTGCAGTTCCTCATTTGGAGAGACTTTCCAAGGAAGGCGAAACGGGTCGGCGTAAAATCACCCAGTATACACGCTATGGCACTGTTGCTCTGAGCATAATTCAGGGTTTCGGCATTGCTTACGGTTTACAGCACATGGCCAGCCCCGCTGGTGCACCAATTGTCCTGCAACCGGGATTTTCGTTTATCATTATGACGGTAATTACCCTGACTGCCGGTACGGCGTTCATCATGTGGCTTGGTGAAACGATTACGGAAAAGGGGATCGGCAACGGAATTTCATTAATAATATTTGCCGGTATTGTCTGCCGGCTTCCGGAAGGAATTGCCAGTACTTGGCGTTTGTTCTCCGCGGGAGAATTGAATTTTTTTGTCGTATTATTCATATTGATTCTGATGATTGCGGTTATTGCCGCCATTGTTTTCATGGAGGCGGGGCAGCGTCGGATTCCGGTGCAATATGCCAAAAGAATTGTCGGACGCAGAATGTACGGCGGTCAGACAACACATCTGCCGCTGAAAATTAATTCGGCCGGAGTTATTCCGCCGATCTTCGCTTCCTCGGTCATTATGTTCCCGGCTACGATTGCCAACTTTGCGCCGGAAGGATGGATGAAGGATATTGCCGCGTATCTGATGCCCGGTAATGTGGCTTATGAACTGCTTTATGTTGCCTTTATTTTCTTTTTCTGCTTTTTTTATACGGCAGTTACCTTTAAGCCCGATGATGTCGCGGAAAATATGAAAAAATACGGCGGCTATGTTCCAGGAATCAGACCGGGGAAAAAGACCGCCGAATATATTGAAGATATATTGGAAAAGCTGACTTTCAGCGGTGCCATTTATGTTTCCATTATTTGCGTATTGCCCAGTATATTGATTACGCAGTTTAATATACCATTCTATTTCGGTGGTACTTCGCTGTTGATTGTTGTCGGTGTGGCGATGGATACCGCAAGCCAGGTGGAATCGCATTTGCTGACAAGGCAATACGAAGGATTTATGAAGAAAGGCCATATTGCCCGCAGGCGCTGACGGAAGATTTTCTCAAAGGGTGAATGAATGCTGATTCTGAAACTTCCGGAGGAAATTGAAAAGGCCAGGGCAGGCAACAAGATTGTTGCCGAGGTTTTAACGAAACTCAGAGATAAAGTAAAGCCCGGTGTAACAACCCGAGAATTGGACAAGTTTGCGGAGGAGATTGCCGAAAAAAGAGGCGCAAAACCGGCATTCAAGGGCTACCGGGGTTTTCCCTATGCGCTTTGCACATCGGTGAACGAAGAGGTGGTGCACGGTATGCCTTCGGCGCGGATGTTGAAAGAGGGCGATATAATAGGGCTGGATTTCGGTGTTTTTTATAAAGGCTTTTATGGTGACGCGACGATCACCCTGCCGGTGGGAAAAGTAAGCCCCGGCGCTCTCAGGCTTATCGAAGTAACGGAACAAAGCTTGTATGCAGGAATAGAACAGGCAAAAGAGGGCAATAGATTGGGTGATATATCCGCCGCCGTGCAGTTGACGGTGGAGACGGCTGGTTTCTCCGTAGTAAGGGATTTTGTCGGTCACGGTATTGGCAAAAGCCTGCATGAAGAACCGCAGATTCCTAATTTCGGTAAAAAAGGCCGGGGAATCTCATTAAAAACGGGTATGATTCTGGCTATTGAGCCGATGGTGAATCAGGGCACTTATAAGGTAAATATTTTGCAGGACGGCTGGACGGTTGTGACGGAAGATCGTAAATTATCGGCTCATTTTGAGCATTCAGTGGCGATTACCGACAACGGACCGGAGATTTTAAGCAAATTAAATTGATTGGAACCGGTTGAATTTAAAAACAAGTATGGGCAAAGAAGAAGCAATAGAGGTCGAAGGTCGGGTCATTGAACCCCTGCCTAATGCCATGTTCCGCGTAGAACTGGAAAACGGGCATAAAGTTTTGGCTCATATTTCCGGGAAGATGCGGATGCATTTTATTAAAATTCTCCCGGGAGATAAAGTTACGGTGGAACTTTCCCCTTATGATTTAACCAGGGGCCGTATTACTTATCGGACAAAATAAATATTTTTCAGCGCGGATAAGGAGTGGAGAGCGTGAAAGTAAGATCATCTGTGAAAAAAATATGTGAAAAGTGTAAAATTGTTAAACGGAAGGGTGTTCTGCGTGTAATTTGCGAAAACCCAAAACATAAACAGCGTCAAGGATAGTTTTGTAAACGAGCGGGAGGTTAGATAAGTGGCACGACTGGCAGGTGTTGATTTACCGAAGAATAAAAGAATGGAAGTTGCATTGACTTACATTTACGGCATTGGCCCGACTAAAGCAAAGCAAATTCTGAAAAGCTCGGGGGTGAGCCCGGATACGAAAACGGATGAATTGGCCGATTCGGAAATCTCGGCGATCAGAAGCATTATCGATAAAGAGTATAAAGTCGAGGGTGATTTGCGCCGGGATGTATCCATGTCGATTAAAAGATTAATGGATATCGGGGCATACCGTGGCTTGCGGCATCGCAAGGGCTTGCCGGTAAGGGGTCAGCGGACGCACACCAACGGCAGGACAAGAAAAGGGCCGAGACGAGCTATCGCCGGCAAGAAAAAGTAAATTGACTCACTCTGATCCGGAGGAACAATGGTAAAAGCAGTTAGAAAAACGGGCAAGAAGAAAGAAAAGAAAAATATTACAGAAGGGGTTGCACATATTCAATCCACTTTTAATAATACGATTGTTACTATTACTGATTTAAGCGGTAATGTAATTTCCTGGTCGACCGCCGGGTTGCAGGGCTTTAAAGGCTCGCGCAAGAGCACCCCTTTTGCAGCGCAAATGGCGGCGGAAGACGCTGTGCGCAAGGCTAAAGAACAGGGTATGCGCAGAGTGCAGGTTTATATAAAAGGTCCCGGTGCCGGGAGGGAATCGGCGCTGCGCTCACTGCAGTTAGCCGGGCTTACGATAACGATGATTCGCGACGTAACTCCTGTTCCGCATAACGGATGCAGGCCGCCTAAGCGTCGGCGAGTCTAATCTGTTAACAAACAGACAACGAATAATAATTGGATAATAAGGGAGGCGTTTTTTGGCAAGATATACGGATTCCTCATGCAGGTTGTGCCGCCGGGAAGGGTTAAAGCTCTTTCTGAAGGGCGATAGGTGCTATTCGGAAAAATGTGCTTTTGAAAGAAGAGGTTATGCTCCAGGGCAACATGGTCAGTCGCATAAGAAACAGGCATCTGATTATGGTGTTCAGTTAAGGGAAAAGCAGAAACTCAAGAGAATGTATCGTCTCTTGGAAAAACAGTTTAGGAGCTATTTTGATAAAGCCGATCGGCTAAAAGGCATTACGGGAACAAATCTGCTTCTGCTTTTGGAAAGAAGATTGGATAATATGATTTTTCGCATGGGTTTTTCCAATTCCCGGAACGAAGCAAGGCAATTGGTTACGCATAATCACTTTTTAGTTAACGGCAAGCCGGTAAATATTCCATCATATCTGCTGAAAGCGGGGGATGTAGTTACGGTTAGAGAGGGCAGCCGCAAGATTACAAAGATACTGGAAGCTATGGAAACAGTAGCCAGACGCGGCGTGCCTAATTGGCTGGCATTGGATAAAGAAAACTTTAACGCCTCGATTAAAATGCTGCCGGTACGGGAAGACTTAACCATGCCGGTACAGGAACAGCTTGTAGTAGAACTTTATTCAAAGTAAAAACAGATTTTGGTAAACCAGCTAGCTAATAAAGGATGGGTCTAATTATGCAGAGAAACTGGTCGAGTTTGATACGTCCCAAACGTATAGATGTGGATGAATCTACACATACTCGTTTTTATGGTGAATTTACCATACAGCCGCTGGAAAGAGGCTACGGAATAACTTTGGGAAACGCCTTGCGGCGGGTGCTGCTTTCTTCAATACGCGGCGCCTCCATCGTCTCGGTCAAAATAGAAAACGTTTTACATGAATTTTCCACGATTCCGGGTGTCAAGGAAGATGTGACCGATATAATCTTGAATTTAAAGGGCGTGCGCTTCAAGCTCGGAGCGGCCGATACGAAGACAGTGCATATTGACGTGTCCCATCCCGGTAAAATAACGGCCGGCGATATCATCACCGATGGCATGGTCGAGGTTTTAAATCCTGACCATTACATCGCCACAATGTCCTCGGGCGGCGGTTCTTTTAAAGCGGAACTGGTTGTTAAGATGGGTAAGGGATATATTCCGGCGAAGAAAGAGCTGGAACCCGACCAGCCGGAGGGCACGATTAATATCGATGCCATTTTCACCCCGGTGAAAAAAGTCAACTATGTTGTTTCTCATGCGCGTGTCGGTCAGATAACCGATTATGATAAGCTTGTGCTGGAAGTATGGACGGACGGCAGTTTGAATCCTGAGGATGCCGTTGCCTATTCCGCAAAAATATTGAAACAGCAGCTGGATGTCTTTATAAACTTTGAGGAAGTTGATGAGGAGATTAAACCCGAAGCTGTTGACGAGAAGGGTAACATCAATGAAGTATTGATGCGCTCGGTGGAAGATCTGGAGTTATCGGTGCGTTCGGCCAACTGTTTGAAAAACGCCGGGATCAATACAATCGGCGAACTGGTGCAAAGAACGGAAGCGGAGATGCTCAAGACAAAGAACTTCGGCCGTAAATCCCTCAGTGAAATTAAGGATATTCTCAATGAATACAACCTTACTTTCGGGATGAAGCTCGATTTTGCTCCGTGGAACGAAAAAAGCGAATAAAATAGTAACGGAAATTCCATCTTTGAAGATTATTGATTGTTAGGAAAGGAAAATATTAGCAATGTATCATGGTAAGGCGGGCAGAAAACTGGGCAGAACTTCCAGCCACAAGGAAGCTATGCTTCGCAATATGGTTACTTCCGTAATAAAATATGGAAGCATTCGGACAACAGATTGCAAAGCAAAAGAATTGAGGATACTGGCGGAAAAGATGGTCACTTTGGGTAAAAGAGGTGATTTGCATGCACGCCGTCAGGCTCTGTCCGTCATACGGGATAAGGCGGCAGTCGGGAAACTCTTCGGTGAACTTTCCGAACGCTTTCGCACCCGTGCCGGCGGATATACCAGAATAATCAAAGTAGGCTATCGTTTTGGCGACAATGCTCCGGTGTCGATTTTGGAATTTATTCCCGACGAAAAAAAGGAAAAACCAAAGACCAAGGCTAAGGCCAAAGCGAAGGAAGCAACCGCATAATAAATTCAACTGTAAAAAGTGATGGAGGCAGGGTAGAAATACCCTGCCTTTTTTTGTTGTAATAAGATTTTAAAAAATGTATTAAATACATGTCCTTTCGTTTTGAAGTTCCGAACATGGAAACTGCTTTTATTATAAAAAGGGAGGTTAATATGGCGGAAAAAAAAATCGGTGAAGTTGTCAAATTCTTCTCCAAACCCATGGTCGCGGCCGTAAAAATTGTCGAAGGCGAACTGGCTGTCGGCGACAGCATCAAATTTACCGGCCACACCACCGATTTTATCGATGAGGTAAAATCAATGGAGGTGGATAACAAGCCGGTGCCGAAGGCGGTTGCCGGTGATTTTATCGGAATCAAAGTGGCGGATCGCGTTCGTCCGGGCGATGAAGTATTCAAAGTAATCCCCGATTAGGGCATCTTCCAATTTACATTCCTTTTCTGTGGTTCTCGACGCCTTTTCGACCTTTTGTAATCGGCCGGAATCCCGGCTGTATTGAAGCGGATTTTTTGTCGTTTTTGTGCCGTTCAAAACAGATTTTAGTATTCCTCACCGGCTTATCTGATAAAAACATTTGCGGCGGTTTGCTTAAAAGAGATGGAACGAAATCCAATAAAAATTATCTTTGCGCTGCCGGTTATTTTAACGCTTTTTGCCTGCGCCACTTCTATGACCCCGGAGCAGGCGAAAAACGTGCTGCTGCAAAATACCATGACTTTGGAACAGGCCAGACGGGCATCGCTGGAAACAACCGGCAGTATATTCGTTCCTCCTCCGCGCAGTATTTGTGATACGCTGGCACTGCTCACCGATACATCGCCGGCGGAACTTTCGGCAATAAAAAAAGCAAAAAATGCAGTCAATCAAAGCCCGGCGGCGGATCTGGACGAAGTGTCGCGAATATTTTTTCTGGATAAGCGCTCTGCCGAAGCGGCTAAACTGGGCTTGTTCCAGGAAGCCATGCACGACGGCAGAGAAGTGCTCCGCCTCATTGAAAACACTGCTCCTTCCGAAAATTTGCAAGTTATTATTCCTCATGTAAAACCGGTTTTGTATTTTCGTCTCGGTCTTGGTGAAAAGAATCTGGGGAATTACCGGCAGGCCGTTGAGTTATTCGAAAAGGCCCGTCTGACCAACCAGGGTGGATCAAATATTTGCAAAGAACTCGTGGAATTGTATCTGGCGTTGGGCGACACGGCGACCGCCAGGCAGCGCCTTGCGGAAGGAGAGAATCTGCGCTCCTATATCGGCATGCCGGCCAGCCTGATCAAAGCCAACTATGCATCAATGCATGCCAGCTATCTGGAGGCGGAAGGCAAGTTTGCTGCCGCTGAATTTTTAAGACGACGGGCAATTGCTGATTATAAAGATTATTTTTCCTCTTTTTTTACAGATGATTTCATAAGATTCTACCTGCTTTTGGAAAGATACATGCTTGGCGGCAATCTTATGCGGCAGGGGCGGATTATCGAGGCGGAAGCGGAAGCCCGTCTCCTCATCAAAGAGTCTGCCGAATTTTACGGCAAGGCATCTCCCTATACCGGAATTGCCGTTTCTTTGCTGGGGCATGTTCTTCTGCTCCAGGGAAAAATAAACGATGCCGAAAGGCTTGTCCGTGCCGGAATAAACGCCATGCATGATTACGGTCTGCCGCAGAATTCATCTTTTCTTGTTCTCGCTAAAGGCATTCTGGCGAATATTTTAGCCTACCGGGGCGACTTTGCGGAAGCTTTATCCTGGTATCAAATGGCGCGGGATTTTATTGCCGATAACTATTTCGCCAGGCGGGAGATCATCCGGAATCCTTATGTCATCGGAATTCTTCTGGCTACGGGAAATACGGCCGCGGCCGCGGACTACATTATGAACGCCTATGAGCACAACAAGAAACTCCTCGGCGACGGGCACTATCTTACCGCCGAAATAAAAGGCCTTAGCGGTGTTCTCAATTTTAAAGTTAAAAAATACGATGCCGCCTTGACGGATTTTAAATCCGCCCTGCCCGTGCTTGCCGTGGCAAGGGATCAGACCGGTGCCGATCACATGCGCCGGCGGGTATTTCAAACGATACTCGAGAGCTATCTGGAGCTGTTAAATGTTCTCCCGGGCGACAAAAGGAAGGAAGGATTGGATGTTGCGGCCGAATCATTCCTTGTCGCCGATTTGCTGATGAACAATTCCGTCGGCACAGCCATGTTGCAGAGCGCTGTCCGTAGCGCCGTGCGGGACCGCGAACTGGCCGGTCTCATCAGAAGCGAACAGGATATGCTCAGACAGCTCCGGCTGCTTGATGAAAATCTGGTCAACATGGCGGCGCTGCCGGACGTGCAGCAATTGAATAAAGAACTCAAAGCATTGCAGTCGAAAAGCGAGACACTGACCGCCGCCCGGGCCGTCATTCTCGGCGAGATCGGCAGAAGGTTCCCGCAGTATGCGGAATTTTTAACTCCGCCGGTCGCCGCCATTGCCTCCATCCGGTTGCATTTACGGCCGGGAGAAACATTCGTCATTATTTACAGTGCCAAGGCCGGAACATATATCTGGGCTTTACCGCAGCAGGGTGATGCGGCATATCATATTTCCCGGCTGGACGGCAACGAAATCGGGAAAATAGTCGCGGCGCTGAGGGGCGCGTTGGCGCCTGATAAATCCGCAGCACTCGGCAACCTCCCGCCATTTGATACGGCTTTAGCTTATGAACTTTACAAGCAAATCCTTCAGCCGGTCGCAGCTGCGTGGAAGGATTCCCCCCACCTGCTTATTGCCGCTTCCGGTCCGCTGGCACAACTGCCGTTTTCCCTGCTGCCGGTGGAAAAATCCAATACGGAGAAAGAAAACATATTATTCAGCAGTTATCGCCGTGTTCCGTGGCTGATCCGCCGGCATACCGTCACCATGCTGCCGACGGTTGCCTCTTTTCTCAGTCTGCGCGCCTTGCCGGCCGGTGATCCGTCCCGCAAAGCTTTCATTGGTTTTGGCGATCCGCTGTTCAATCCTGCGCAAATGGAAGCCGGGAAAGAAGAAAAGGCGGCCGGGAAGAAACTCAATGGTTCAGGATTAACACTGCGCGGCGTCCGTATAACCGCGCAAGGCGGTATTGATGATCATAAGACCGCTTCCCTGCAGCTGGAAAATCTGAACCGGCTGCCGGATACGTCCGATGAAATATTGGAAATTGCCGCCATCCTGAAGGCCGATCTGCGGAAAGACGTGTTTTTAGGAAAAGACGCTTCCCGCGAGCAGGTAACTTCGCGGCCGCTGACCGAAAGACAGGTTATCGCTTTTGCCACTCATGCCCTTGTCCCGGGCGACCTCGACGGTCTCGACCAGCCGGCGCTGGCTCTTTCCTCGCCTTTGATTACGGGAAATCCTGCGGACGGACTGTTGACCATGAGTGATATTATGCGGCTGAAGCTTGATGCCGATTGGGTTGTACTTTCCGCTTGCAGCACCGGAGCCGCCGAAGGAGTCGGCAGCGAGGCGCTGTCCGGCCTCGGCAGAGCTTTTTTCTATGCCGGAACCAGATCAGTTCTGGCGAGCATGTGGCCGGTGGAGACGACTTCCGCCAAAAAGCTGGTTTCCGGCGTGTTTCGCCATCAGCAAACCGGCAGAGAGATCTCCCGCTCCCGCGCCCTGCAGAAAGCAATGTTGAATTTGATTGATGATGCGCATTTAATCGATCCCGTGACAGGCAAAGTTGCGGCAAGTTACGCCCATCCGCTTTTCTGGGCGCCTTTTGTATTAGTCGGTGATCCGGGCGGGAATGTAAATGCCGATTAAGCCCGTCCGTTTTATTCCCCTGGCAGGAAGAATTCTTGACAATTGCCCGAATGTCGGCGAAAATCCGCTCATCCCGTGCAGGAGCGCAAATTTAGGATGATTCCCAGAACAATACTTGCCGTCGATGATGAAAGAGATATAGTTGATCTGCTTGCTTACAATCTGGAACGGGAAGGATTTGCCGTGATCCGGTCGTATGACGGGAGTAAAGCTTTAGAGACGGCCCGCCTGAAGGTTCCCGATCTCATTCTGCTGGACTTGATGCTTCCCGGGATTAGCGGGCTGGATATCTGCCGCATTTTACGCAGCACGCCGGAAACGGCGGCCATTCCCATTATTATGCTCACCGCCAAAGCCGAAGAGGTCGATAAGATAATCGGCCTGGAAATGGGCGCCGACGATTACATCACCAAACCATTCAGCGTCAAAGAACTGATCGCCCGCATCCGGGCTGTTTTACGCCGCCGGGAGGGCGGTAAAGACCGCCGCAAAAACGATGAATTTACACACGGGGATCTGCGCATTAATTACGTTTCCTATGAAGTGTTTCTGGCCGGTGAAAAAATAGCGCTCAGTCCGACGGAGCTAAAACTTCTTTTTTTCTTTTCCCGGCATCCCGGCAGGGTTTATACAAGGAACCAGATACTTGATCATGTCTGGGGCGATGATACTTTTGTCACGCCCCGGGCCGTCGATGTGCATATCCGGCGCTAACGCAGTCAAATCGAAAAAGATATGGACAATCCGCAGTATATTTTTACTGTACGCGGTGTCGGTTATAAATTTAGTGAAAATAAAAATCAGGGCATACAGTGAACAGTAACTCTTAAGCCGAACTATTCCGTAAAACGGGAGCGCCTAATCCGGCTGACACCGTAGCCCCTCCTCCGGAAAAAGGCAAAATGAGTGCATGTGCCGAATTTATGAATGATTTATTCATCAGCCGCAGATGATTGCAATACCCATGTCGAGGTGAATTATGGCGCAGGATAAAGCAGCGAACACGGCGGGCCGTCCGAAAAGCAACCCGAAGGAAAAAAATCTCGATGACCCCGCGCTGTACATTGACCGGGAGTTGTCCTGGCTGGAATTCAATCGCCGGGTACTCGAAGAAGCGCAGGATGCTCTTACGCCGGCGCTGGAAAAGCTGAAATTCACTTCAATCTTCAGTTCCAATCTTGATGAGTTTTTCATGATCCGCGTCGGCGGACTTTTCCGTATTCTCGAAGCGGACGTGGGAGATATTGATACGGCTTTCCGCAATTCCGTGTTGAAGCTCGGTGAAATCGCGGAAAAAGTACGCCTGCTGGTCAATGAGCAGTATAAATGTTTTAGAGAAGAAGTATTGCCGCAGCTGAAAAAAGCGGGGATTTTTATCGAGCGCATGGCCGATCTCGATAAAAAGGAGATCAAACGGCTGGAGGAATATTTTGAAAAATATGTTTTCCCGGTGCTGACGCCTTTTGCCGTTGATGCCGGTCATCCATTCCCCTATCTGGGCAACCTCCGTCTCAATCTCATGGTCATTTTCAACGAAAACAGCGGCATGAAGCGGCCGCATACTTATGCTTTTGTCGAGGTCCCTGCGGTTCTGGAGCGGCTTGTTCCCCTGAAAACCGAAGGCGGCGGGCATCGTTTCGTTCTGCTTGAGGAATTGATCTGCCGTCATGTGCAGCGTTTGTTTCCGGGGATGAGTATCAAGAACGTAATTTCCTTCCGGGTGACCAGGAATCATGATTACGATCTGCACGAAAACGAGGTAATGGATCTCCTCCAGTCGGTGGAAGCGGAACTCAAGGATCGGTCGAACAAAATAGCCGTGCGGCTCGAGATTGAACCGGGTGCTTCCAAAAAAATAGTCAATCTTCTTTCCCGGCAGCTCGGTATCGATGACCGGTTCATTTACGAGATTGACGGGCCTATTAACATTTGTGACTTTCTTCCCCTCTATGAGCTGCCGGTTGACGCCTCCCACAAGGACATTCCCTTTAATCCCCGCACTCCCAAGCGCTTCACATCGGACAAGGATATTTTTTCCATCATCCGGGAAGGTGATGTCCTGCTGCACCATCCCTACGATTCCTTTGCCGTGGTTATGGAATTGCTCAACGCCGCCGCGGATGATCCGGATGTCTTGGCTATCAAGCAGACGCTTTACCGGACGGGCAAGGATTCTCCCGTCGTGGCGGCGCTGCGCCGTGCGGCGGAAAGAGGGAAGCAGGTAACGGCGGTGGTTGAGCTTAAAGCCAGATTTGACGAGGGGCACAATATCGACTGGGCGCGGAAGATGGAGGAAGCCGGCGTCAATTCCGTTTTCGGATTCGTTCAGTGGAAAATACACTGTAAAGCAACGCTCATTGTCCGGCGCGAAGGCAATCAGTTGCGGAGCTACGTCCACGTATCAACCGGTAATTACAATGCAACAACGGCTAAGCTCTATACCGATATCGGTCTGCTTACCTGTGACGCCGATTTCGGGAATGACGTTTCCGCGCTTTTTAATGTTTTGACCGGCTTCAATTCCTGGGTAAGCGGCAATATGCTCACCGCGGAAACAGTGGCGTCGATGTTCCGTCTGTTTACCGTTTCTCCGGTGAATGCCCAGGAAAAGGTGCTTCGCCTTATCGACCGGGAGATAGAAAAATCGACGCCGGATCGGCCGGGGCGGATTATTGCCAAAATGAACGCACTGAGCGATACAAAGACGATCCGCAAACTTTATGAAGCTTCCCAGGCCAGAGTCCGGATTGACCTGATTGTCCGGGGTATCTGCTGCCTCCGTCCCAAAATTCCGCAAATCAGCGATAATATCCGTGTTATCAGCATCCTTGACCGTTTCCTGGAGCATTCGCGCCTCTATTATTTCCAGAACGGCGGAGAACCGGAGATCTATTCCGGCAGTGCCGACTGGATGCCGCGGAATTTTAAGAACCGGGTGGAAATCCTTTATCCGGTCCGGAGCCTGGAATCGCAGTACCGGATTTTTAACGAAATATTGATGACTTTTCTGAACGACAATGTAAAGGCGCGTCTCATGCAGCCGGACGGCTCCTATGTGCGCGTGAAAGCAAAGGAGGGCGATAAACTGGTGAGAAGCCAGAGTGAATTTATTTCTTTGGCCCGTAAAGGCGGCATAAAGTCTCCGCCTTATGAAGAATTTGTCAAGAAAATCGGCGGGAAGAAGCGGACAAAGCGGTAATGAAAAAAAATAAAGTGCGGGACGTCAAGGCGCAGAATAATAAAGCTATAATTGAATTTATAAAAAAAGTTTCCCAAAAATATGATCCCGATCCGGATCACGGCAAGCAGGTTGCCCAACTGGCCCTGACCATCTTCGATGAACTGCGGGGTGTTCACGGTTACGGAACAGGGGAGCGGCAGCTGCTGGAGATTGCGAGCCGGCTGCATGATATCGGGTGGTCGCGGGTCGTGGCGGGCAAGCACCACAAGCAAAGCCGGGATATGATCATGCGGCTGGATATCCCCGGTCTTAACGATCAGCGGCGGCTTTTATGCGCCCTGATTGCCCGCTATCATACCAAGGCTCTGCCGGACGCTGCAAAACACCGGCGGTTCGCCGGCCTCGACGTAGCGCAGCGTAAACTTGTGGAATGGCTGGCCGGAATACTCCGCGTCGCCGACGGGCTTGATTGCCGCCATAACGATCTCATTAAACAGCTGCAGTGCAAAGTCGGCGGTAAGATCGTGCGGATTCATCTGCAGAGTTCCGGGAACTGTCAACGGGAGATTGAACGGGCGCGCGCCAAGCAGGAGTTGTTGCTGAAAAAACTGGAAAGGACGATTGAATACCGGTGCTGATTGCTTTTATTTCGGATGTTCACGGAAATCTGCCGGCGCTGGAGGCGGTCCTGGCCGATGTAGAAAAGCGCGGGGCGGAGATGGTTTTCTGCGCCGGAGATCTGACCGGATACGGTCCCCTGCCGGATGGCGTGTGTAAACTTCTGCAAAAGCGGCGGATCCCGGCGGTAGCCGGCAATTATGACCGGAAAGTAACCGCCGTTTCCCAAAAGGGTCTTGCGGCGGCCCGTGATATGAAAGAAAAAAAACGGAAGATACTCCTCTGGACAGTCGAAAATCTCAGTTCGCAGGCGCATCATTACTTGTCCCGTCTGCCGGAAAAACTGGAAGAAAAGCTTTCTTCCGGGCAGGAACTCCTGATCGTACACGGCAGCCCTGTTTCCCTGGATGATGCCGTTTATCCAAGTATAACCGGAGCCGGACTTGCCGCAAAAATGGGAGACCGGCGCCCGGATATTCTTGTTTGCGGACACACCCATATACCTTTTGTGAAGCGAGTGAATGGCATTCTGGTCATAAATTGCGGATCGGCCGGGCACCCTGTTGACGGCGATCCCCGTCCCTCCTATGCTCTTGTCCGGCTTGAACGCGGCTCGGTGCTGCGGGGGCGCATTATCAGGTTCGCTTACGACTGGAACATGACCGCAGCGGTGCTGGAGAAGACAACGCTGACCAAAGGGCTGAAAAAGGATTTTGTCCGGGGGACGAAGAGGAGATTTTTGGTATGAGCAAAGAGAAAAAACAGCAGGAAATAGAATTAAAGCTCGTTCTTCCCGGCCCGGAAGCTGAAGCGGCGGTTGTCGCCAAAATGCGGGAAGCGCATTATTCGGTCAAAGGGCCCGTCCCGGTCAGAAATATTGATATCTATCTGGATACCTTCGACTGGCTGCTGCTGAAAAAGAAGCTTGCCCTCCGCTATCGTATTGCCGTCGGTAAAGCTGTCTATACCATCAAAAGCGTCGGCGAAATGGAAAAAGGCATTGCCAAGCGCAGTGAGACGGAAATAAAACTGGCCGCGCCGGCTGCCGTCCCGGCGGATCTTCCCGCAAAAAAAATCAAAGAAATTATTTCCGGCGTAATTTATCCGCGAAAATTGCTGGAACATATTCAGATCAGGACGGAGCGGCGTACTTATCGGGTTACGTCTCCGGAAGGCGCGGAAATAGAGCTTGCTTTTGATACTTCAAGCTTTGCATTGCGCGGACTCCACCCCCCGCGCCGCGCGGCAAAACTTCAGGAGCTGGAGGCGGAGATCCTCAAGGGGCCGCCGGCCTGTTTAACCCCGCTGTCGGCGCTTCTGCAGCACGCTTTCGGTTACACCGTTTCCACGAAATCGAAACTGGAGGTGGCGATGGAACGATTGAAGGTTTCCCCGCCGGCCAAGAAACCTCAGGATAAATTAAGGATCCGGCGCGACGATCGTCTGGATCTTGCTTTGCGGAAAATCATCTCCGATCAGTTTAATAGGCTTGGCGAGCAGATTCCCGGGGTGCAGAAAGATATCGATACGGAGTTTGTTCACCAGGCGCGTGTGTCAACCAGGCGGATGCGTTCGGCGCTGAAACTGTTTCCCGGGGCAATAGCTCCGGGCATCGCCGGTTATCTCAGCCGCGAGCTGAAATGGCTGGGCGCGCTGTTCGGCGAAGTCCGCGATCTTGACGTTTTTCTCCTGAATCTTTCCCGCTTCCGGATGCAGATCGAGCGCTTTCCGGCGAAGAAAAAAGACGTATTTGACAACTGGATTGATCAACACCGGCGGGCGCCCCTCAAAAAACTCTGCGGGGCTCTCGAATCGCCGCGCTTCGCAAATTTTGCCCGTCGTCTGACGGGCTTCGTTGAAGGACGTCTGCCGCAGCGGCCCCGGGCGCCGGCGGCTCTGCAACTGGTCGGTGCAGCGGCCCCGGCTGTCATCAGGCAGCGGCTCAATGCCGTGATCAAGCAGGGGCAAGCCGTTCTGGCGGCGCCGGATTTGAAGCAATTTCATCTGCTGCGGATAGAAATGAAAAAGCTGCGTTATGCCTGCGAGTTTATATCCCCCGCTTACGATGGCGGATTGGACCGTTTCATTAACCGGACTGCTGAAATTCAGGACTGCCTGGGAGCAATTCAGGATACTGTTTTTACCCGCGGATTTATCGGTTTTTTATTTGACGAATGGAGAAATAAATTGGTGAATCCTTACCTCATTTTTATCTTGGGGGAAATTTATCAGCTGCAGGCGGAGATTGCCGAACGGCGCCGGGAAAGCTTTGCGAAAATATGGGAAAAGTTCTCCTCCGCGGAAACGATCCGTGAACTCGATGCCGTTCTTGCGGAAAGCAAATAGAAGGTTGAATTGACACCTGCCGCCCTTTAACTTATACTTGGGAAAAGCATTGCAAAATAAATCCGGATGCGGGAGTGGTATGGCAAAAAATAACACCAACAGAGAAAAGGAAAACAGGATAAAGATATATGAATCCGACGAACCGGCGAAACGCAGGGAAGAACTGCCGGATAGTTTTTATGAAAAGGAATTGAGAAAACTGCAGATTGAACTTGTCAAGCTGCAGGAATGGATTAAATACAAAGGCCTCAAGGTAGTGGTCATCTTTGAGGGCCGGGATGCCGCCGGAAAAGGCGGAACCATTACACGGATTACTCAAACGCTCAACCCGCGTATCTGCCGGGTAGTGGCGCTGGGGACGCCGACGGAAAAAGAAAAAACACAATGGTATTTTCAGCGCTACGCCGCGCATTTGCCCGCCGCGGGCGAAATGGTGATTTTCGACCGCAGTTGGTACAACAGGGCGGGTGTTGAACGCGTTATGGGCTTCTGCACTGAAACGGAATACCAGGAATTTCTGCGCTCCTGCCCTTATTTTGAGGGCATGCTGATCCGTTCCGGCATTATTTTGATTAAATACTGGTTTTCGGTGAGTCAGAAGGAGCAGGAAAAGCGATTTCAAAACCGAATTAATGATCCAACCAAGCTCTGGAAATTGAGCGAGATGGATATCGCCTCGCTGGGGCACTGGGCGGAATATTCCCGCGCGAAAGATGAAATGTTTGCTTACACGGACACCAAGCAATCGCCCTGGTGGGTTGTGAACGCCGACGATAAAAAGCGGGCCCGGCTCAATTGCATGAAGCATCTGCTGGGATTGATCCCCTATAAGGAAATAAAGCGGCCGCCGCTTACCCTTCCGCCGCGCCGGCAGAAAACGGCCTACATCCGCGCGCCCAAAGCCGATCAGACGTTTATTCCCGAAGTATATTGAATGCGGGAAACAGGCCATCTGATTTTCCGGTAAGGCGCCCTTATTCAGGAGCGGCGCGGGCAGAAACGGACAGCTATCTTCTTTCTGACGTAAGTTTATTTATAATGTAATCAAGCCGTCATCAAACTGTAACATTCCATGCATATAATGACTCCAGATTAAAAAACATGGAGGAATAAAATATGACCGGTATCGTTAAAAAATCCATTTTCAGCATGGTTTTGGTGCTTTTTGCCGGAAGTATCGCTTTGGCTGGCGATACGATAGTTATTAAAGGATCGACGACTGTTTTGCCGATTACCCAGGCCGTTCTGGAGGCATATATGAAGGCAAACAAGGGAGTGCAGATATCCCTCTCGGGCGGCGGTTCCGGTGAAGGCATTAAGGCGCTGCTGGATAAAACATGTGATATTGCCAATTCATCACGCGAAATTAAAAAAGAGGAAATCAGCCTAGCGGCATCCAGGGGTATAAACCCGGAGCCGCACATTGTGGCCTTCGACGCTTTGACGCCTATTGTCCATCCCAAAAATAAAGTAAAATCGCTCACCATCGACCAGCTGAGCCAGATCTATCAGGGGAAGATAACCAACTGGAAGGAAGTCGGCGGCGATGACTTGAAAATTGTTGTCATCTCCCGCGATTCTTCTTCCGGCACTTTTGAATCCTGGGACCATTTTGTCATGAAAAAGAATAAGGTAACGCCCCGGGCCCAGATGCTGGCTTCCAATGGGGCCATTGTTACGGCGGTTGCTAAAAACCGCTATGCCATAAGCTACGTTGGCATGGGATATTTGAACAACAACGTCAAAGCTTTGGAAGTCAGCGGCATCAAGGCTGCGGCGGAAACTGTGCTTGCCAGACAGTATCCGTTGGCCCGTGAGCTTTATATGTACACAAACGGTATCCCGCAGGGAGAAACCGCGAAATTCATTGCGTTCCTGAAAGGGCCGGAAGGTCAGAAAATAGTAGCCCGGGAAGGGTTTGTCCCGCTTGCTTCACCGGCAAAAGATAAAGGCGGCAAAAAATAAGGCTGCTTTAAGTCTACGCCGGACGGTGGAAAACTGACCAGCCTGTGCAATTCGCCCCAAGATTTTTCCGCAGCGGAAACTGACGGGAGATAGTGCAAAGAAAGGGTATGATGAGCAGAAGTCAGAAGGAAAAGCTGATTAAATCCGTGTTTTTCATTTTTTCCCTCATTTCCGTTATTATTCTGGGCCTGATTGTATTTTCTCTTTTCCGGGAAGGTCTGCCGATCTTTAAAAAAACAAGCGTTTACGATTTTATCTTCGGAATGGAGTGGTATCCCACCGCCGATCCGCCGCTGTTCGGCATTTTCCCGCTGATTGTCGGGTCTGTAGTTGTAACTTTTTTTGCCACATTAATAGCCGTCCCGCTGGGGGTGCTTTCCGCCGTCTATATTTCGGAGATCGCCCCCCGCGCTATCAAAGAGATCCTGAAATCGTCCATCGAACTTCTGGCCGGTCTGCCTTCCGTGGTTCTGGGTTTTTTCGGGATGGTGGTTGTGGCGCCCTGGATGCAGGAGACATTCGATCTGCCCACCGGCCTGAATATTGTCAATGCTGCGGTAATCCTGGCGATCATGGCCGTACCTACTATTTCCAGCATTGCCGAAGATGCTCTTTATGCCGTGCCGCGTGAATTTAAGGAGGCTTCCTATGCCCTGGGCGCAACAAAACTGGAGACGATCATACAAGTGGTTCTGCCGGCGGCTTTATCGGGGATACTGACGGCAATAATTCTGGGCATGTCGCGGGCTATCGGCGAGACAATGGTCGTGCTGATGGTGGCGGGCGGTGCGGCAGCGCTTCCTGAGAGCATCTTTGACTCCGTGCGGCCGATGCCGGCGAGCATCGCTGCGGAAATGGGCGAGGCGCCCTATCGCAGCCTCCATTATCAGGCGCTTTTTGCTACCGGTATCGTTCTTTTCTTAATGACGATGATATTCAATTTAATTGCCGAACATGTATCCCATAAATTCAGGCAAACAGCATCGGGCTCGCTTTGATTGATCGGAAAGAAATGAACGCAATAGACAAAAAACAAAACAAATCCCTGCCCTGGCGCTATCGCCGGCAAAAAATATTTTTTGGAGCCGTGAAACTGTCGGCCTTAATCATTGTGCTGGCTTTGGGCGGTCTTGTCTTTTATGTTGTTTCCAGCGGACTCGGAGCGATCAGCTGGGAGTTCATTACCCGGCCGCCCACGGATGCAATGACCAAAGGAGGAATAATGCCGGCTATCTTAGGCACCCTCTATCTGACGATCGGTGCTGTTGCCGTCGGTTTGCCGCTGGGGATTATTTCGGCTGTTTTCCTTACGGAGTATGCCCGGCAGGGGAAAGTAATCCGCCTGATCAAGGTAGGCATAAATTGCCTGGCCGGCGTTCCTTCGGTGGTATTCGGACTTTTCGGCCTGGGATTTTTCGTTGTCTTTTTAGAATTCGGGTCGAGCATTCTGGCCGGCTCCTTAACGCTGGGGTTTCTCATTATGCCGACGATTATCGGTGCGGCGGAAGAAGCCCTTAAGGCGGTGCCGCAGACATTCCGGGAAGCTTCGCTGGCGCTTGGTGTATCGAAATGGCAGACTATTTTCCGGATTGTTCTGCCCAATGCTCTGCCGGGAATTTTAACCGGTTCGATATTAGGCATCGGGCGGGCGGCCGGAGAAACGGCGCCGATTATGTTTACGGCGGCGGCATTTTTTACCGCCAAACTGCCCGGATCAATATTTGATGAAGTTATGGCGCTGCCTTATCATATTTATGTGCTGGCGACCGCCGGGACGCATATTGAAGAAACCAGACCGCTGCAATTCGGGACGGTGCTCGTTCTTATTGCACTTGTTTTGGGCATTGATTTAATCGCCATCATCATCCGCGGCTATGTGAGGAAACAGAAAAGATGGTAATAAGCGAAGACGAGACAATTATCGAGGTTAATGACGTCAATTTCTATTACGGCAATTTTAAAGCTTTGACCGATATAAAAATGAATTTCAAAAGAAATATGGTCACGGCACTGATCGGACCGTCCGGTTGCGGCAAATCCACGCTTCTGCGGTTGTTAAACAGGATGAACGATCTGATTGACGGCACGCGTGTGGAGGGGAAAATACTTTTCGAAGGCCAGGATATATATGCTCCTGATATCGATCCGGTGGAGATTCGAAAGAACATAGGCATGGTTTTTCAAAAACCGAATCCTTTTCCCAAAACTATTTACAACAATATCAGCTACGGGCCCAAATTAGTGTGGAATCTTTCCAAAAGCGATATAGACGATATGGTTGAGCAAAGTTTAAGGCAGGCTGTATTATGGGACGAAGTCAAAGATATTTTGAATAAATCGGCGATGACTCTTTCCGGCGGCCAGCAGCAGCGCCTATGTATCGCCAGGGCGCTGGCCATGAAGCCGGACGTTCTCTTGATGGACGAACCGACATCCGCACTCGATCCCATTTCCACGGCCAAGATAGAGGAGCTCATTGAAGATCTGAAAAAGGACTATACAATAATTATTGTGACTCATAACATGCAGCAGGCGGCGCGTATTTCCGACGAAACGGCATTTTTTTACATCGGGAGATTGATCGAGTATAATAAAACCGAAAAAATATTCACGAAACCTGATGTCCGGCAGACGGAAGACTATATCACCGGCAGATTCGGTTGATTATGGAGAAATTGGAAAAACGGGTGGCGGCTTTTTATCGCAGAATTTACGCTGCCCGCCTGTGTATTGTTTTGGGGGATTTTTTATAAACCGGCTGATGCGTCAGCGCCGCGCTTTGCTTTGGGAGGATCAGCAATGGAAGAAAGAAAACACACAAGTTCACATTATGAGAACGAGCTGCGCGAGGTGAAAAACGCCCTGATTTACCTGGGGGCGCTAACCGAGCAGGCCATTCAGGCGGCATTGAAATCTCTTCTGGAGAGGGATTCGTGTCTGGCGGGTAAAGTGATTAAAGACGATGATGAAATTGACAAAATGGACGAAGAGCTGGAAGAGAAATGCATCCGTATTCTGGCGCTGCGTCAGCCCGCGGCGGTTGATTTGCGGTTTATAACTACGGCCATAAAAATCAGCGGCCATTTGGAGCGGATCGGCGACATGGCCGTCAACATCGCAGAAAAAGCCATCATTCTTAATGAGGAGCCGCAACTGAAGCCCTATATCGACCTGCCGAGGATGGCCGCGCTGGTTGGGGAGATGATCAGGTCTTCCCTCGATGCGCTGATCCGCAGTGACCTTACGCTGGCGGAAGAAGTCCGGCAGAAAGAACATACTGTGGATGAACTCAATGAGCAGATTTTCCGGGAATTGCTCACTTTCATGCTGGAGGACCCCAGAACGATTCATAGCGCGCTGCTCATTATGCAGATATCGAAGAACCTGGAGAGAATCGCCGATCACGCCAAAGGCATTGCGGACATGGCTATTTATCTGGTTACCGGCAAGAGCGTGCGGCATCAGTATCCTGTCATGAAAAAATAATGTTGAGGAGATCGGCCATGAAGCGGCATCTTTTTTATAAAATATTCGGCACTTATCTTTTTCTGCTCATTCTTTCCGCTTTCATCCTGCAGATGCTGATTCGCGATGAAATCAGGGAAACATTAACAGCCAATATTGGAGAAGAACTGACCGCCGATGCTCTTTTAATCGGTCTGGACGAACCGGATAAGATATCCGGGCAGCTTGCGCAACTTGCACAATTGTCCAAATCCAGGATTACGCTTATCGATGCCCGGGGGAAGGTAACGGCCGATTCCGAAAAACCGGTGGAAACGATGGAAAACCACTTAAACCGTCCGGAAGTTCAGGAAGCCCGCGTCCGGGGAAAGGGTACCGCCACCCGCTTCAGTTTGTCGATTGGCGTCGATATGCTTTATATTGCCGTGCCGATTAAAAAGAACGCGCAGACGACAGGCTATGTGCGCCTTGCACGCCCTCTTTATGAAGTGCGTAATTCCATCGAAAATGTTACCGGTGCAATATTCAAGGCAATGCTGATTATCCTGGCCTGTTCGCTGATTCTGGCCCTGCTGTTTTCCTACCGGCTTGCCGCGCCGATTAAAAAAATGGAAAAATTTACGGAAAAGTTGCGGCAGGGAGAGCAAGTCGGGACGATCTTTCTGCAAACGTCCGATGAGACCAAAAAGCTCGCGGATAACATTAACTACCTCGTTGCTGAATTGAAAACCCAGCTGAAATCGGCCAATGAAGACAAGGCAAAACTGCTGACGGCTTTTTCCAGCATGACCGAGGGGCTGATGATCCTTGATGAAGACGGCAGGATCGAAGTCGTCAATCAGGCCCTGAGCAATATGCTGACGGAGCAGTATGGAGACCTCAGCGGGAAAATGATGATGGAAACTTTCCGTAATGCGGAATTGCACAAGGCTTATCTGCAATTCAGGGAAACAGGGCGAACCGTTGTCCAGGAAGTTTCGTTAGGCAGCGTGGCGCCGGTAATTCTCAATGTCAGCATCTCGGCGGTTGCCGGTGATTCTATTAACGGGAAAAGCATGATTATCTTTCACGATATAACCAAATTGAAAAAACTGGAAAGAATCCGGACTGATTTTGTGGCCAATGTAACCCATGAAATACGAACGCCGCTTACGGCGATTCTCGGGTACCTGGAAACAATCAAAGAAGGCGCCATGGAAAACAGGGATGAGGCACGCAAGTTTATCGATGTCATTATCAGGCACGCCCAACGCCTGCACAGGCTCGTGGAAGATCTGCTGACGATATCCAAAATTGAACTGGGTGAAATGAATTTTCAATTCGAACCAGTCAACCTGGATGATGTGCTGACAGGTGTCATTTCCCTGATCGAGTCGAAAGCAAAAGTGAAAAATATAAAAATCGATAATTGCATTAAGGTAAATCTGCCGCCGATCGCGGCCGACAGAGACCGGCTGGTGCAGATATTCGTGAATGTTTTGGACAATGCCGTCAAATTCACGCCGGATGAAGGGAAAGTAAGCATTGCGGCGGAAGAGGATATGAAGGATGGCCTGTTATGTGTTTCCATTGCCGATAACGGTATCGGCATCCCGGAAAGTGAAGTGGCCAGGCTGGGCGAAAGATTCTATCGCGTCGATAAGACAAGATCGCGCGAGCTGGGCGGAACCGGGCTGGGGCTTTCCATCGTCAAGCATTTGATGCTGGCGCACGGCGGACGGATGCAAATTGAAAGCCGGTTGGGCATGGGCACAAAAGTATTGCTTTACTTTCCCCGGAAACGAGCTGCGTAATAATCCGGGCCGTCAGTTGCGAAGACCTCCCTGATCGGGCACGACATGGAAAAGTTCGGCAAAGAAAACGGGGTGAAGGAACTGCCCAGGTTGTTTTCGGCCGGGATATAAAAAATATAGGGATGGTTTAAAGAGTATGGAAAGTTTAATGGCTAAAGCAATCTGTGCGGATTATAATCCGGTAGCCCTTTTATGGGCGGATGAACAACCAGCGGGAGCGATGCAGTTTCGTGAAAATAAATGGGGCTGCGTGATGTGGCTTGCCGCTCATGCCGCCCGGGGAGGAACTGCCGTTGCCGGTGTAAAAACATTCGGCTGCATCGGCGGTGGCGTGGGTCTTGGCTTTGGCGATCAGTACAAGAATTTTCCCGGAGGCGAAAGGGGCTTTTGCAATTTCTTGTCGACGGGTAACAGGGAAACGGAGGAAGGAAGGACACTCGCTGAGAAAATCAGGCCGTTCATGCGGGAGGAAGCCCATGATAATTTTCTGCGGGGCGAACGCTATATAAAGACTCCTGCACTTGTGGGAAAGTTTCTGGAGAAGCTCCCCGTCATGCAGATACCGGCAAGCTATGTCGTCTTCAAACCGTTGAAAGATGTAAATGCAAAGCAGGAGCAACCGCAATCAATAATTTTCTTCGTTAATCCCGATCAGCTTGCGGCACTGGTTGTGCTGGCCAATTATGGGCGTGCCGGCAACGAAAATGTGATAATTCCTTATGCGGCCGGTTGCCATACCATCGGCATTTATCCTTACCGGGAGGCAAAAACGGCGCAGCCGCGGGCTGTTGTCGGCCTTACCGATCTGTCCGCCCGTGTTTATATCCGCAAACAACTGGCCAACGGCAATCTCCTGACCTTTGCCGTGCCGCCTGCTCTTTTTGCGGAGATGGAGCAAAATGTGCAGGGGTCTTTTCTGGAACGCCCGACCTGGCGGGAACTGGTTGCACGGAAAGAATAATTCCCGTAGTGTCGGTAAAGCGGTAATCAGCCGATCATCTGCGCCAGTTTGTACTGGGGATAACAAAAATTATTAAAGATAATAGCGGAGTAATACGGAAAGATCAAAACCTGAATGGACTCAGTTTGTCTTCTGCTGACACCGTGTCTCTGTGGTGAAACAGCTAAGGGTTACCGCAAAAATTAAACCGATCATCATGATGATGAATGCGGCGTGATATGCCTCCAACGGATATACTTTGACCCCGTTTACCATACCTCCGGCCCAATGCCTGTCCAAGATCCATCCCATGAGCGGCTGTAAGACCATCGGTCCAATCATGTACCCCATATTGCACACGCCGGTTACAGTTCCGGCAAAAGAAAGGGGGACAGACTCCTTAACAAAAGCGAAGCCGATGATTTGCGCACCCGTCAAAAACCCCACAGTGAATGAAAGTAATGTCAGCAACCATATTGGCACCTGCGGCACAAACAGGATTATGCTCCATATTATGCAGGCGCCAACAAAGCCTGCCACAAACAGAGGTTTTCTCCGGCCGATCCTGTCGGAAAGTACCCCCAAAATCGGACCTCCCATCGCCCAGCCGATCAACATGAGAGAAGTCAGCGCCGCCCCCCTGGCTGGAGATAGACTGTAATGAGTGACAAAAAAAGGAACCCCCCACAGGCCTGCAAAAGCCAGTATGGCTCCGTTAACGCCCATTGGAGCAATTGACAACAACCATGTGTTCTTGTAGCGAAACACACTTAATAGGCCGCTGAATAAAGATTTAGGGGGCTGCTTATCAATATGATCCGAAGAGATAAAACTGGCGTAGCCCCGCTCGGAGGGATCATCTCGAACCACAAGCCAGATTGCTACAGCGATGGCAC